>NZ_JAPDBM010000019.1:0-71009 GCF_027705265.1 Aeromonas sp. QDB11
GGTAACGACACTGTACCGGCCGAGTCGGGAGGTTATGAACGCGTACCTTTCCTTGACTCGCTGGCAAAGTACGCGGCTGTAGATTCAATTGGTCAACGCAACAACCATGTGAAAACATGCAGTTGCGGAGGATTGTTGAATGAAACGAACATTTACAGCAAAGGAAAAAGCGTTTGTTTTTGATCTGTGGAAGCGCGGTACTGGCTTCAGTGATATAGCAAAAATCCTGAATTCAAAACCCGGTACAATTTTCACCATGTTGAGAGACACTGGAGGCATCAAACCAACCGAGCGTCGCCGAGCAGTAGCTCACCTGACGCTATCCGAACGTGAGGAGATTCGAGCCGGTCTTTCTGCAAAGATGAGTATCCGTGATATAGCGCGGGCCCTTAACCGCTCTCCATCAACAATATCTCGGGAAGTTCAACGCAACCGTGGCAGACGCTATTACAAAGCTGTTGATGCTAATAATCGCGCTAACCGTATGGCTAAAAGACCCAAAGCATGCCTTCTCGAACGGAATTCGCGACTGCGAGAACTGGTGCTGGAAAAGCTCGAGTTGAAATGGTCTCCAGAGCAGATATCGGGGTGGCTCAAAAGAACGATGCCTCGCCAGAAAGCGATGCAGATCTCTGCCGAAACGATCTATAAAACGTTGTATTTTCGTAGCCGGAGTGCGCTGCACCATCTGCTTGTCAAGCATCTACGTCGTTCTCACAGCCTGCGTCATGGGAAACGCCATACCCGCAAGGGAGAGAGGGGGACCATCAATATAGTGAACGGTATTTCAGTCCATGAGCGCTCCAGACACATCAATAATCGACGAACTTTTGGTCACTGGGAAGGCGACTTGGTTTCCGGCACTAACAACTCCCACATTGCCACGCTAGTAGATAGAAAGTCGCGCTACACCATCATTCTCAAGCTAAGTGGAAAAGATGCTGGTTCTGTGAATCAAGCAATTACAGAAAAATTTAAGACGTTGCCGCGTAAGCTCAGACAGTCGCTGACATGGGATCGCGGCATGGAACTGGCCAAGCATCTGGAGTTTACTGCAAACACTGGGGTGAAGGTTTACTTCTGTGATCCCCAGAGTCCCTGGCAACGGGGGACGAATGAAAACACCAATGGGCTGATCCGACAATACTTCCCCAAAAAGACATGTCTTGCCCAATATTCCCAGCAGGAGCTGGATAAGGTTGCAGCCCAACTAAACAGCAGGCCGAGGAAGACCCTGAAATTTAAAACACCTAAAGAAGTTATTGAAAAGGGTGTTGCGTTGACAGGTTGAATCTACAGCGGCCTCCTTTAGGATATTGCGCTCCTCGGTGACCTGGCGCAGTTCGGCTTTCAGGCGGCGGATCTCGGCTTGCAAGGCAGACTCTTCGAGCTGCTGGTCAGCAGGCTTGCCGTACTGCCTGAGCCAGGCATACAGACTGTGGCTGGATACCCCAAGGGCTCGTGCAACGTCAGCCACCGGCCGTCCGCGCTCGGTGATTTGTTTAACGGCTTCGATTTTGAATGTTTCTGGATAACGCTGACGGGTCATAACACCTCCAATAGTTGCCTCATTTTAAGGCTGTGAGGTGTCTAGGGAACTGGGGGCGATTCAGACACCATTTTAGGTGGTAGAGTCGCCACCATGACCTGAGGTGTTCAATGACAAGATTACGTCGCTCATTTACTGCCGAATTCAAACTCGAAGCCGCATCCCTGGTGCTCGACCAGGGATATTCTGTCCCCGAAGCCAGCCGTTCACTGGATGTCGGTGAAACCATACTTCGCCGCTGGGTTCAGCAACTGCAATCCGAACGAACCGGCACCACGCCTATCAGCAAAGCGCTGACCCCGGAGCAGCAGAAAATCCAGGAGCTGGAAGCCCGCATCCATCGGCTCGAGCGCGAAAAGGACATTCTAAAAAACCGCCTCCCCGGCACTCCGTGGCCCATGGAATTAGAAACACGTCCACTACACTGATCTCACCGGACAGTGGTCGTTTGCTTTTTGGAGGCTGAGTCCCCGTCAAAAAACCTGACCCAGGGGAAGCTGCGGACCCGTGAGTGGTGGCACCTTGGTGACCCCGTTTAGGAATGTGATCGAATCCGAGTCCCCGTCCGGCACTATTTGTGATGGAGGGGTATTCATGAAAAAGCACAATACAGAACACGGTTTGCCGATCATCCATGCCCGCGCCGCGGGCATCGATATCGGTTCGCGGTTCCATGTGGTTGCGGTGCCCACTGCACTCGCCGAAGAACCAGTGCAAACCTTTCAGGCTTTCACGGCAGACCTGGAGCGCATGGCTGCTTGGTTGGTCGAGCTTGGGATCACCACCGTGGCAATGGAGTCAACGGGCGTGTACTGGATACCAGTGTACGAGATCCTGGAGACCCATGGCTTACAGGTCATCTTGGCTAACGCCAGGGATGCCCGGGCCGTACCTGGACGCAAAACCGACGTCAACGATGCGCAATGGATCCAGCGCCTGCATGCTTGCGGTCTACTGCGCGCCAGCTTCCATCCTGAACGGGAGATCGCCGCGCTGCGCAGTTATCTGCGGCTACGTGAACGTCACCTCGATTACGCTGCGGCCCATATCCAGCACATGCAGAAGGCGCTAACTCACATGAACCTGCAATTGCAGCATGTGGTGAGTGACATCACTGGCGCCACCGGTATGCGGATCATCCGTTCCATTGTCGCAGGAGAGCGAAATGCCACAATGCTCGCCGCCATGCGCGACCAGCGCTGTCAGTCGAGCGTCGAAACTATCCAGCGTGCGCTGGTTGGCAATTACCAGCCCGAGCATGTGTTTGCCTTGAGTCAGGCACTGGCCATGTATGACGCCTACCAGGCCCAGATTTCTCTCTGTGATGAACAGATTGCCCAAAGCTTGCAACAACTCTCTCGTGGCAAGCCCCGTCCCAGCGAAGCGCTACCCAAGCCTCGCCACCGTACCCGGCAGCCGAACTCACTCAACTTTGATGTGCGCACCTTGCTCTATCAACTGGTCGGTATCGATCTGACCCAGATCCATGGCATTGGCCCTTACCTGGCACTGCGTTTGGTGGCCGAGTGTGGAACGGATCTGAGTCGCTGGCGAACAGCCCAACACTTCACCTCATGGCTGACACTGGCTCCGGGCTGCCGGATCAGTGGTGGCAAGGTGTTGTCAGCTCATACTCGCAAGACCAAGAATCGAGTGACCGCCCACCTACGACTGGCAGCGGTGACCATCGGCAGAACAAATACAGCGCTGGGGGCATTCTACCGACGGTTGTCTGCGCGCATCGGCAAAGCGAAGGCGGTTACCGCCACGGCCCGCAAGATTGCGGTCTTGTTCTACAACGCCATGCGTTTTGGTATGGAATATCAGGATCCCGGTGCCGATCACTACGAGCAGCAGTACCGCGATCGGGTGGTCAAGGGATTGCACCGTCGGGCCGCCGAGTTTGGTTTCACCCTACAGGCAATCGAGGGTGTTTCTTAGGAAGGCTACGGCTCTCTTGATGACGGACGAGTTCACACGTACGCGCTGATAGACCAATTAAGAGAGCAAGCCCCCATTACCCTGGTCTGCTGCGCTTTCGATGTTCCAACATCCTGTTTTTACGACTATCTGGCTCGCAAGCGGACGATTAACCGTGAGCGGATACAGCAACGCAGCGAGTTGCGCCGGTTGTTCAAAGAGAGCCGAGGCTCGGCAGGCAGCCGCACCTTGATGTCGATGATGCGGGAGTTGGGGTATCAGATTGGTCGATTCAAAGTACGTAACCTGATGAAGGAAGCCGGGCTGGCATCCAGGCCGCTGGGCGCACACCGTTATAAGGTGGCACAGTCTGAACGACCGGATATTCCCAATCTGCTGGCCCGCGAATTTGATGTCCAGCAACCCAATCAGGTGTGGTGTGGCGATATCACTTACGTCTGGGCCGGTGGTCACTGGCATTACCTGGCCGCAGTGCTCGACCTGCATACCCGGCGGGTCGTGGGCTGGGCGATGTCTGACAAACCAGATGCAGAATTGGCAATAAAAGCACTGGAGATGGCCTATCAGCTGCGAGGTTGCCCATCCGGTGTGCTGTTTCACTCTGACCAAGGTAGCCAATACGGCAGTCGGGCATTTCGGCAACGACTGTGGCGCTATCGCATGACCCAGAGCATGAGTCGGCGTGGTAATTGCTGGGATAACGCACCGATGGAGCGATTGTTCAGAAGCCTGAAGTCAGAGTGGCTCCCGGCAACGGGGTACATGGGTCTGCGGGAAGCAAAGCGGGATATCAGTTATTACCTGATGGTTTACTACAACTGGCGGCGTCCACATCAACACAATGACGGGATACCGCCAGCAAAAGCCGAGGTTCGGCCTAACCAAGTGTCCGGATTTAGTTGACCACTACAAAGGTTGCTGAGTTTGCTGCCTGTTGGTCAGCCGCAGCCTGAGCTTGTTCATCTCGGTGAGCTTTCGGATCGATGCCTTGAGCTAGAAGGCTGCGAGCGCCTTGCCTTAATTCTCGAGCCTTGGCGAGGGGGACTTCGGGATAAGAGCCGAAGCTCATATTGGTCCGAGTTTTATCTGCGGGCCGATAGTACTTGAACACCCAAAGTTTGGTACCTTGCACAGAGACTCGCAATTGTAGCCCTTCACCATCTGACAGGGTGTAGTCCTTTTCTTTGGGCTTTGCCGCCTTGATTTTGCTGTCGCTCAGCAGATCTTTAGCCATCTCATTATCCTCCTTGATGATGACTGACGTGGTACCAGCGTTGACTATGTTTGCCTTGTTTTGGTACCACGAGTTGTGCTGGTGGTACCAGCATCAACAATGACACTAATACAACGAGAAGCGCCAATGAAAATTGGCGTTGGTGTTCGCTGGTACTATTCATGGTACCAATGACCCCGGTCCTTGGCGAACTTCGCCGAACTATTTCGGACAACAAAAAACCCGCAAGCCTTTCGGAATGCGGGTTTCTGGTCTTTCTCGTTCCTTCTCGGAACAGTATTTGGCTCCCTCGACAGGACTTGAACCTGTGACATACGGATTAACAGTCCGCCGTTCTACCGACTGAACTACGAGGGAATTGGCTCCTCCTACTGGACTTGAACCAGTGACATACGGATTAACAGTCCGCCGTTCTACCGACTGAACTAAGGAGGAATTGCCTGTCTCGTTAAGACGGGGCGAATATTAATGACCAGGGAGGCGGGTGTCAACCCGCGAACTCCCTGAAAACCGGATTTTCGGACTGTTTGCCCAAAAGTTGCGCTTTGCGGTTTATTTTCAGCACAATCAGTCCCTTGCCATCACCTTGGCCAACCGGTGCAGGGTGGATTTGTTCGGTTCGCATCAACCTGATGATGCCAGCATGATGTCGCGAACGTGCTGACAATTAATTGAGGCTCAAATGGTAATCTTTGCGGCTAAAAGAGGGAGAGCAGGAGTCAAGATCGGCGATTTGGCGGCAAATAGGCCAAATAAGGGGTCAGAATGCTTTTCATTGATCCTGCCCATCGAAAAAATGGCCAGTCTGGAGTAAGGTTGCGCAGGATACCATCGCCGCGTCGACAGCCCTGCCGGCCCTTGATGATGATCGGGCGCCGGATCTCTCCGGCCTTTATCTCCCTCTTCTGGTATTACGATATACATGCACAAGCAAGCCTCTTTAAATAGCGTGAAGCTCGCCATCGCCTTACGCCAGTCCTGTATTGATGAACCCTACAGCATGGCCCGCTTCGGCCGTGATCTTATCGCCGGTGTGACGGTGGGCATCATCGCCATCCCGCTCGCCATGGCGCTGGCCATCGCCAGCGGTGTGCCGCCGCAACACGGTCTCTATACCGCCATCATCGCCGGTATCGTGATCGCCGTGACCGGTGGCTCCCGTTACTCCATCTCCGGCCCGACCGCTGCTTTTGTGGTGATCCTCTATCCGGTCGCCCAGCAGTTCGGGGTCGGTGGCCTGTTGATGGCGACCCTTATCTCCGGCCTCTTTCTGGTGGCGATGGGGATGGCCCGTCTTGGCCGCCTCATCGAGTACATTCCGCCGTCAGTGACGCTGGGCTTTACCGGTGGTATTGCCATCGTGATCGCCACCTTGCAGATCAAGGACTTCTTTGGTCTGAGCGTGCCCGAGATGCCGGAAACCTATCTGGGCAAGGTCGAGGCGCTGGCCGCCGCCCTGCCAAGCTGGCAGTGGGGCGATACCCTGGTGGGGGTCGCAACGCTGGCCGTGCTGCTGCTCTGGCCGCGGCTGCGTCTGCCAGTGCCCGGCCACCTGCCCGCCGTGCTGGTCGGGGTGGGCCTGGGTTTTGGCCTCCATTACTTTGGGGTGGATGTGGCCACCATCGGCAGCAAGTTCAGCTATACCCTGGCCGATGGCAGCCAGGGGATGGGGATCCCCCCCATCGCGCCGACCCTGGTGATGCCATGGGCCTTGCCCGGGCCGGATGGCGCCCCGGTGGCGTGGGATCTGGCCGCCCTTGAGCGGTTGCTGCCTGCCGCTTTCTCCATGGCGATGCTGGGGGCGATCGAATCGCTGCTCTGCGCCGTGGTGCTCGATGGCATGACCGGTCGCAAACACAGCTCCAACGCCGAGCTGGTGGGGCAGGGGCTTGGCAACATCTTCGCCCCCTTCTTTGGCGGCATTACTGCCACCGCCGCCATCGCCCGCTCTGCCGCCAACGTGCGTGCCGGGGCAACGTCACCCATCTCGGGGGTCGTCCATGCGCTGGTGGTGCTGGCCGCCATTCTGGTGCTGGCCCCCTGGCTCTCCTGGTTGCCGCTTTCGGCCATGGCTGCGTTGTTGCTGATCGTGGCCTGGAACATGAGTGAAGCGCACAAGGTGGTGGAGCTGATCCGCCGCGCCCCAAAATCCGATGTGCTGGTGCTGCTGGTCTGCTTGTCGCTCACCGTCATCTTCGACATGGTCATTGCCATCACCTTCGGGGTGATCCTGGCGTCCCTGCTCTTTATGCGTGAAATCGCCAAGATGACCAAACTGCACGATTTGGCCGAGCACAAGCGCTATGCCCATGAGGTACCGAACAACGGCCTGCTCTACAAGATCAACGGCCCGCTTTTCTTCGCCGCGGCCGAACGGGTCTTTGCCGAGCTGGAAGCACAAGTCAAAGGGCACAAGGTGCTGGTATTGCAGATGGAGGCGGTCTCCATCCTCGATGCGGGCGGCCTGTCAGCCTTCCTTCAGTTTGGCAAGCTGATGGCCAAAGCCGGTGTCGAGTTGCGAGTGGCCGAACTGCAGTTCCAGCCGCTCAAGACCCTGGCCCGTGCCAAGGTGCGACCACAGCCCGGCAAGCTGGAGTTTTACGGTTCGCTGGAAGAAGCGCTCAAAGGTGAACATTTGCACGAAGCGGCGGTAAATTGATTGAAAGGGATACGAAACGGCATATTTTTGGTCACTTGGTTCGGTAATTGAGCAAGCGAACGCAAAAAGTAAAAAATTGCATTGACCAAAAGCCATCGTATCCCTTACATTACGCCCCGTCGCCGCGGCATGGCCCGCAAGCGAATGTGCAGCTCAAGCACACAAAGCAGTGAGCAAAAATTTGGTGAGGTGTCCGAGTGGCTGAAGGAGCACGCCTGGAAAGTGTGTATACGGCAACGTATCGAGGGTTCGAATCCCTCCCTCACCGCCAAATTGCAAAGCCCTGATGGAAACGTCAGGGCTTTTTGTTTTATGGCGCAATCCCAGCGTGGTTGCTGGCATAAGAATGCAAATCTTCATTCTTGATAGCGCATCTGGCTGAGCCGCTTTGGCAATCGCAGTGAAAAGTTGCAGTGACCTTGACGCCGTACCCAAGCTTGTTCCTGTCAAACTTTCCGCCGAATTTAGTAAAATGGCCTCTCGCAAGAGAGGCCCTTTTAATTACTCGCTGATTTGTCTTGATTGGTGTTTATAAGGCATTCCATGGTGATACCGGTTAACGCTCCACAGGCCGTGGATCCGGTAGCAGGTTCAGCTGGTTGGTGATGGTGTCGTAGAGGTGGATGTAGTTATCGTCAAAATGATGTCCTCCCGGCAGGGTGACGGTCGTGACGTTGGGTTGGTTGAGGAGGGGGCAGAGACGGTCGCCGTCGTCATCATCGGCACCTTGCAGGCAGAGCATCGGCAGGTCGCGGATGGTCTTCACTTGCGGTTCGGTCGGGTAGCTGCGTGCCTTGTGGGTCAGCATGTCGCTGACGTGGATCTCGAAGTCCGAGCTGGTGGAGGGGGAGAGCATCACGGCCCCGACCAATTCCTGACGATAGTGCTCCGGCAACCGGTTGATGACGAAGGGGACAATCTCGGCACCAAACGAGAAACCGACCAGCAGCCAGCGGGGGCGATGCCAGCGCGCCTGATAATCATCGAGGATCCGTTCCAGATCGGCGGTCACCTGCTCCGGGGTTTTCTTCTTCCAGTAGTAGGTGAGGGAGCTCCAGCCCACGACCGGCATGCCGTGCAGCTGAAACTGGGCGCTCAACCCCTTGTCGAGGGCTGCCCAGCCGCCATCGCCGCTGAGAAAGATCACCATGGGGGCGTCCGATGGCTGCTTGACCGGCAGCTCAATCAGGCTCAGGTCATCCTTGACCGGGGCGGCGTGCGCCGCAAAAGATGAAACGGGCAGTACGAGACTGAGTAACAGCAATATCAAGGCTCTCATTGGCCATGCTCCTATTTCTTGATCAGCCCCAGCGGGCCGCGGCTAATCAGGGTGATCAGGTGAGTCAGGGTTCTGGGCAGTACCAGCTTGCTGCTGCAGAGCAGGTAGCGGGGTTCCCAGCGGGGCGAAAATTTCTCCTTGTAGCGTCTGAGCCCCTGGAAGTTGTAAAAGCGGCTGCCACGGACGAACAGGGTATTGCCAAGGCGGGCCCAGTAGCCGTTGAGCGGGTGATCGTTGAAGCCGGACATGGGGGCCATCCCCAGATTGAAACTGGCGTACCCCTGCGCCTTGCCCCACAGCAGCAGCTCGACAAAGAGAAAATCCATGATGGGGGCGGTGCAGGTATCCAGGCTGTAGCGCATCAAATCGATGGAGAGCGTCTCCTTGTTGTCGCTCACCCAGAGGTTGGCAAAGCCGACGATTTGCCCCTCCTGCCACACCAGCGCAGCCGGGCTCAAGGTCAGGTAGTCAGGCTCGAAACGGCCGACCGAGAAGCCCTTCTCCTTGCCCATCTTGCTCTGCAGCCAGCTATCGGAGACGGTCTGCAACCTGGGCAGCAGGGGGGCCACGGTACTTGCCTCGACCACCTCGAAGGTCAATCCTTCCCGTTTGCCCTTGGCGTGGCTCTGGCGCAGGTTGCGCAGCCGGCTGCCCGCCAGATCGAAGGTAGCCAGATCGACCATCGCCTCTTCACCGAGCTTGAAGGGGATCAGCCCCAGCTCCAAATAGAACGGAAGATAGCGGGCCGAGACCTGATAAAAGACCGGATTGGCGTCGTGCTCGTCGCACCGCTCGCGAAATTGCCAGAGCAGCTCTTCGATCTGCTCGGGGCGGCCGACGGGATCCCCCATCACAATCCAGCTGTTGCCCTCGATGCCATACATCAGGAAGGCGTCGCCGGCGGGATGGAACAGCAGGGACTTGTCCTGCAACTGGGCCAGATAGCCGTGGATCCCCCCTTCGCGCAGTACCAGCTCGTGGGCGCGCGCCAGCGTCTCTTTGTCCGGCTTTTCACCGACCACGCGCAGCGGCGCAAGCAGCTGGGTAACCCCGGCTACGGCCAGCACGGCTACCACGCTCCCCATGGCGCGCAGGCCGCGGGCCGCCCCGCCGTGGGGTGAGAAGTGGAACCAGAGGGCGTGGTCATACTCCACCTGACGATAGGAGAAGAGCAGCAACCACAGCGCCCCCAGCAGCACGGCGCCGACCGAGATGAGCCAGCCCGGGGTGTATTGGGGATAGAGCAGCGACCCCTTGCGATAGAAGAGCGGGCGACAGGGGGTCATGATGAGCAGGAAGCTGCCGAGCAGCAGGGCAGACTCCCAGTCGCCGCCCTTGAGCAGGGAGAAGGCGATCCCCAGTGCCAGCAGTAGCTGAGTGATGCGAAATGCGGCGTCGTGACGGCGATAGAGGCTGCGCGCCAGCAGGATCAGGAGAATACCGCTCACGCTGCCGAGCACGTGGGAGAGCTCCAGCAGATGGAGCGGCAGCACCTGCAACCACACTTCGATGCGACTGCGCATGGTCGGGATCATCCCCGAGCAGAGCAGCAGGCTGCCGGCGGCGAAGGTGCCCATGCTGATAAGGGCGGGTAGAAATTCGCGCACTGCGCTCATCAGCCCCTGTAGCCGCTGCCAGCGCAGCATCTCCTGACTCGCAAAGAGCAGCAGGGCACAGAGAAAGGGAAGCAGGTAATAGATGCAGCGGTAGAGCAGCAGTGAGGCGAGCAGCTTGTCGGTTGGCAGATAGTTAGCCAGCAGCAGGCTCATGCTCGCTTCGAATATTCCGATCCCGCCCGGCACGTGGGCCAGCACCCCGAGGAAGCTGGCCAGCACGAAGGCACTGAGTAGCACGGGGTAGGGAACGCTATCAGCGGGCAGCAGCACAAACAGCACGGCGGCGGCGGCTATCCAGTCGGCCAGCGCGACCAGCAGTTGCAACAGGCGCACCCGAAAGCCCGGCAGGGTCAGGCTATGTTTTCGCCAGAAGAGACGGGGTGTGGGCCAGCAGAGGTAGCTGGCTACCAACAGCAGTGCCATCACGCCCGCCAGCCTGAGCAGGGTATCTGCCCACTGCGGCCAGTCAGGCAGCAGCTGTGACACATCGCAGGTCAGTAGGGCGCCACCTCCCCACGCCAACAGGCCGAGGAAAAAGGTGATGGAGCAGAACAGCACCACGCGGGCCACTTCTCCGGTGGCGAGCCCCAGTGCGGAGTAGAGGCGATAGCGTACCGAGGTGCCGGTCAGCAGGGCAAATCCCAGGGTGTTGGAGAAGGTGTAGGCGATAAAGGAGGTGATACTGACCTGTTGCCAGGGAAGGCGCTTGCGCAGCGCATGGAGTGCCAGCATGTCATAGCTGCAGAGGCAACCATAACTGAGCAGAGTCAGCAACAGGGCGCCCGCCAGTCGCGGCAGGGGTTGGGACCAGATGGCCATACGAATGTCGTGCCAGTGCCATGCCTGAGTCAGGTGATACAGCACGGTCAGTGCGGTGCCGAGCAGCAGCAAGCTGCACAAGGGGCCGAGCCATTTAAGCAGATGACGCCACATGCCATGTTCCTGTGGTCATAGACCGTTTCCCACAAAGGGGGGCCGGGTCGTGGATCCGGTTTGGACGAGGGAGGCGCTCGTCGTGAAAATTTCGGGAAGATATAGAAAGGGAGGCGTCAGCCTCCCTCTGTGCTATCCAGTGACCGGTTGGATCACTTGGTTTTCGGCGCGACTTTGACGGCAGGGGTCTTGGCGTGGGTGGTTTTATGGTGTTTTTTCACCACCTTGGTCTGGGTCGCCTGTGGTGTGGCAGTCTTGGTCGGGGTGGCCGCCATGGTGAAACCGGAGGTGAGGGCGAAGACGGCTGCCAGGGTCAGGGGAATGATCTTTTTCATGTTCAATTTCCTTATTCGGGTTGATGTTATGGAGCGTTCTCCATGACCGTCATCCTATGACGGTTGCGGCGGTCCTTCAGTGAGCGGTTGGTGACGGTTTGTATCCAAATGTACAGGCAGGGTGAGGCAGAAGCGGGCGCCGTGGTCACTGGTCAGCAGCGTCACATCCCCCCCGTGATGACGGGCAATGCTGCGCACGATGGCCAGTCCCAACCCGGTGCCGCCGGTGCGGCGATCCCGGCTCTGATCAAGGCGTACGAACGGCTCGAAGATCTGGGACGCCAGCGCCGGATCGATCCCCGGCCCATCGTCGCTCACCTCCAGCAGATAGTTATCCTGCAAGCGCGAAAGCGAGAGGGTGACCCGGTTTTCGGCATAACGCAGGGCGTTGCCGATCAGGTTCTCCACCGCACGCGTCAATAGCCGTTGATCGCCGCACCAGGGCATGTAGCGTTGCGGCAGATCGAGGGTGAGCTTCTTTTCGGGGGCCAGCGCTTGCCAGTCGCCGAGGTGATGCTCTGCCCAGCTGCCCAGCTCCAACTCATCCCGTTGCAGCGGCAGCTCGGGTCTATCCAGCCTGGCGTAAGTGAGCATCTCTTCGATCAGGGCGTCCAGCGCTCCCAGATCCCGCTCCAGCGCCAACTGCTCCTGCTCGGCAGGGGCTGGCTCCAGCATGGCAAGCCGATAGCGCAACCGGACTAACGGGGTGCGCAACTCGTGGGCAATGGCATCGGTCAGCTGCTTGCGGCTGGCAATCATGGCCTGCAACTGGCTCGCCATTTGATCGAAGGTGCGTCCCACCCGGGCCAGACTACTGCCCGGTGGCAGATTGGTTCGGCAGGAGAGATCCCCATCGCCCACGCGACGTGCGGTCTGCTCCAACTGCTGCAAGCCGCGCCAGTGGGGGCGTAGCCACAGCAGGATCGGCAGGCCGAGAGAGAGGCCGATCACCAGCAGCAGTCCCACATCGACCCAGTGCAGCTCATGCAGGTAGGAGAGGTAGGGGACGGGGCCGACAATCAGTACCCGGTCGGTATCGGGAATGCGCTGCAGGAAGGTGTCATCCTCCTCGACGATGACGATGTTGCCGGCGGCCAGAAACGCCTGATCCTCGCTGGCCAGCGGCTGGCGTGTCAGCTCGCCGATCTTGAGGGGGAGGGTAAATTGACTGCTCTGCTCGGCCAGTCGATCTGGCCAGCGCTCGGGCGGGGTTCTTGCCAACTCGCCGGTCAACAGGCCAAGGGAGCCTTGCATCATGCGTTCGAGATAGCGATCGCCCGCCCGCTCGGCGGTCACCTGATAGACCACGCCAACCAGCAGAATGGCGAGGGTGAAGCAGCCGATCAGCAACAGATAGAACTGGATAAAGAGACGGCGCATGGCGGTGCTCCCGAAAGAGGGTTATTCCCAGGCGTGGGGGACAAACAGGTAGCCTTTCTGGCGCACCGTCTTGATCCGGGTCGGGTTGTCGGGGTTATCACCCAGTTTTCGGCGCAGGCGGGAGATGGCCACATCCATGCTGCGATCCTGACCGTCATACTCCCGGCCGCGCAGACTGCGAAAGAGGGCTTCCCGACTCAAGATTTGGCCCGCGTGGCAGGCAAGCTCCCACAGCAGATCAAAATCAGCGGTCGAGAGGGCAATGCTCTCGCCATCGAGCCGCACATCTCGCCCCGGGCCATCGACCCGCAGCCGACCAAATTGCAGCTGCTGGGGAACACTGCTGGTGGCGACGGGTTGGGTTGATGCTTGCTGGTGCTGGCGAAACTGCACCCGCAACCGGGCCAGCAGCACCGGCGGCGGCGTCGTTTTGAGGATGTAGTCGTTGGCGCCCAGCTCCAGACTCAGGATCTGGTTCATGTCGCTGTCCAGCGAGGTGAGCATCACGATGGGGCCGTCGAAGCGCGGCCGCAGATCCCGACAGAGGGACATGCCATCTTGCCCCGGCAGCATGATATCGAGTAGCACCAGATCGGGCTGTTCGGCCTCGACCCGGGCCAGCGCCATGTCCCCTCGGGGCTCGAGGATCACCTCCATATCGTGGCGACCGAGCCAACTGCTGATGAGCTGGCCAATCTCGGGATCATCTTCGACGAAAAGAATGCGTTGCATAGAAAAGCTCCAACGGGAAGCAGGAGAGAAGAAGAGCGTTCAGCATATCAATGGTGCTTGGGAAATACAGAAAAAGAACCGAGCAGGCTGGTGTGCGGGGAAGCGTGGCCGTGTGTATCGACGGGGAGGCGCGAATCGTGACAAATGGGCGGAGCCGCGTTTATCGATCTGAAGGATGGCCTTGCAGACAAGGCAAGGTGCTGTCGTGTGCAAACGTGCGCAAAAACAAAAAAACCGGCCAAGGCCGGTTTTCGTGGTGCAGGTCAGAATGTCTCTGCACTAGGTCGATTGACATCGCCTTGCGGCAATCATCGACAGAATAATGGGGTGGCTGATGGGGCTCGAACCCACGACAACCGGAATCACAATCCGGGACTCTACCAACTGAGCTACAGCCACCACTGAAATCTTCATCAACGCTCGCCAATCCAAAAGGAAGGGGAGAATCAATGGCGCGCCCTGCAGGATTCGAACCTGCGACCCACGGCTTAGAAGGCCGTTGCTCTATCCGACTGAGCTAAGGGCGCTCTGTATCAACACGTCTTGACGACGAGTCGATGAACATGGTCGGTGATAAAGGATTCGAACCTTTGACCCTCTGGTCCCAAACCAGATGCGCTACCGGACTGCGCTAATCACCGAAAATCCCTGACCAGCATAGCGACAAGCGTCGTACTGGGCAACGGGCGGGCATCATAGCCAAGCGTACGGGCCAGCGTCAACGTATTTTTCCCCCAGTAAATTCAAGTGCCTACTTATTGCCCGCTACAGGTCTGGCGTGCGTCTGCCGCTAACACCCCGGCTAAAAAAATGCGACAATGCGCGGCAGTTGAACACATGGTGAGTGGAGAACGATGTCTGCCAAAATCATAGATGGAAAACAGGTTGCGCAAACGATTCGCAGCCAGGTCGCGGCGCAGGTCCAACAGCGGTTGGCGGCAGGGAAACGGGCTCCAGGGCTGGCAGTCATTCTGGTGGGGGCGGATCCCGCTTCTCAGGTCTATGTCGGCAGCAAACGCCGGGCGTGTGAGGAGGTGGGTTTTCTCTCCCGCTCCTATGACCTGAGTGCAACCGCCAGTCAGGAAGAGTTGCTGGCGCTGATCGACCAGTTGAATGCAGATAGTCACGTAGATGGCATTCTGGTTCAGTTGCCGTTGCCGGATCACTTCGATACCACTCAGGTGCTGGAGCGGATCCATCCTGACAAGGATGTTGACGGTTTCCACCCCTATAACGTAGGCCGTCTGGCCCAACGTATTCCGGCGTTGCGCCCCTGCACCCCGAAAGGGATCATGACGCTGATTGAGACCACCGGCGTGAAGACGCATGGTCTGCATGCGGTCGTGGTGGGAGCCTCCAACATAGTGGGGCGTCCCATGACCCTCGAATTGCTGTTGGCGGGCTGCACCACAACGACTTGTCACCGCTTTACCCGGGATCTGGAAGATCAGGTACGCCGTGCCGATCTGCTGGTTGTTGCGGTCGGCAAGCCCAACTTCATTCCGGGCGAGTGGATCAAACCGGGCGCACTGGTGATCGATGTGGGCATCAATCGCCTGGCTGATGGTTCACTGGTCGGCGATGTGGAGTTTGAGACGGCGCGCAGCCATGCCTCCTTCATTACCCCGGTACCCGGTGGCGTGGGCCCGATGACGGTAGCCAGCCTGATGGAAAATACCCTGATCGCCTGCAGTGAATATCACGACTGATCGTGACTGGCGATAACCCTGTGATCCAGTGAGGAGGCAGGACGCGCCAGAAATCTGACAATAAAAAACCGGTTGCTCAAAGAGGAACCGGTTTTTTATTTATCCAACGGGTGTTATTTACATATTTTGTGCTTCGTTTGGCACAATCACAGAAGCGTGATTTCCTTTCGGCCCCTGTTGCAGTTCAAAATTGACGGCCTGACCCGCTTTCAGGGTCTTGTAGCCCTCCATTTGAATCGTGGAGTAGTGAGCGAAGATATCCTCACCGCCCCCTTCCGGACAGATAAACCCAAATCCTTTTGCGTTGTTAAACCACTTAACTGTGCCGGTTGCCATACTTCTACATCCTTTTATTGATTACCCAGAAGTCGTTGAGTAACCTGCGCCAGCCCTTTATAACTAGGGACATAAGCCCATAGCAGATGGGCACAGATTAGCAAGTAACCAATCTAGTCCAACTTTTGAGCGAGTCAAGAAGTTGTTAACAGCTGATGTGATCTGGTTAACAAGTCTATTGACAACCTTGTGTTAGACGGTAGTAATCTAGAGGTACCAAAGCGCGATTATGAGCAAGCAGAAAGAACTCTTTGCTAATGAAGAGATTGCAGAAGCAGAGAAAACAAAGCTGCAGCCGCCACCCATGTATAAGGTTGTGTTGAACAACGATGACTATACGCCGATGGAGTTTGTGGTGGAGGTGCTGCAAAAGTTCTTTGGTATGGATTTGGACAAGGCGACTCAGGTCATGCTGAGTGTGCATTATAGTGGTAAGGGTGTCTGCGGCATGTTTACTGCAGAGATCGCCGAAACCAAGGTTGTCCAGGTCAACACCTATGCACGTAACAATGAACATCCACTGCTCTGTACTATGGAAAAGGCTTGAATCTGATGACTTGATGGCGAGTGTGACACCACATTGTAGCTGTACTAGGGGAGGTGCCTATGTTGAATAAAGATCTAGAAAAGACGCTGAACGAGGCGTTCAAACTGGCCCGTGACGAGCGCCACGAATTCATGACTGTCGAGCACCTGTTGTTAGCCCTTCTGGATAACAGTTCAGCCCATGAGGCGCTGAGCTCCTGTGGTGCCGATGTCGAGCAGATGCGCAAGGAGATCCGCGCATTTATCACCCAAACTACCCCGCTCATTCCGCGCGATGATGAAGATCGTGAAACCCAGCCGACACTGGGCTTCCAGCGCGTGTTGCAGCGTGCCGTCTTCCATGTGCAATCCTCCGGCAATACCGAAGTCAGCGGCGCCAACGTGCTGGTCGCTATCTTCAGTGAGCAGGAGTCACAAGCTGCCTATTTCCTGAAAAAAGCCGAGATCAGCCGTCTCGACGTCGTCAATTTCCTCTCCCACGGGGTGCGCAAGGATAACAAGCCGGATCTCGGCAGCAATAACAATCCCGAGTCTGATGATGATGTCTCGGCCGCCCAGATCGAGAGCTTTGCCACCAACCTGAACCAACTGGTGCTGGAGGGGCGCATCGATCCACTGATTGGCCGTGATCAGGAGCTCAACCGTACCATTCAGGTGCTCTGCCGCCGTCGCAAGAACAACCCGCTGCTGGTGGGTGAAGCAGGCGTGGGCAAAACCGCCATTGCCGAAGGGCTGGCCTATCGCATCGTCAAGGGTGATGTGCCAGAGGTGATTGCGGGCAGCACCATCTATTCGCTGGATATGGGTTCTCTGCTGGCGGGCACCAAATACCGTGGTGATTTCGAGAAGCGCCTCAAGGTACTGCTCAAGCAGATTGAGCGTCAGGAAGGTGCGATCCTCTTTATCGACGAGATCCATACCATCATCGGTGCCGGCGCGGCATCCGGTGGTCAGCTGGATGCGGCCAACCTGATCAAGCCGCTGCTCTCCAATGGTTTGCTCCGCTGTGTGGGATCCACCACCTATCAGGAGTACGCCCAGATCTTCGAGAAAGACCGTGCGCTGGCGCGTCGCTTCCAGAAGATCGATATCGTCGAGCCGACTATCGATGACACCACGCGTATACTGATGGGGCTCAAGAGCCGCTACGAGGCTCACCATGGGGTGCGCTACACCGCCAAGGCGATCCGGGCGGCTGCCGAGCTCTCTGCCAAGTACATCAATGATCGTCACTTGCCCGACAAGGCTATCGATGTGATCGACGAGGCAGGGGCCGGTCAGCGGTTGCTGCCAGCGAGCAAGCGCAAGAAAGTGATCAATGTGCAGGAGATTGAGTCCATCGTAGCCAAGATTGCCCGCATTCCGGAGAAATCAGTCTCCTCCTCTGATAAAGAGGTGCTGAAGCACCTGGAGCGCAATCTCAAGATGGTGGTCTTTGGTCAGGACAAGGCCATTGAAGTGCTGGCTGATGCGATCCGCCTGTCACGCTCGGGCCTTGGCAACGAGCGTCGCCCGGTTGGTTGCTTCCTGTTTGCCGGTCCTACCGGTGTCGGTAAAACAGAGGTGACCCAGCAGTTGGGTAAAGCATTGGGTGTCGAGATGCTGCGCTTTGATATGTCCGAGTACATGGAACGCCATACCGTATCTCGCCTGATTGGTGCGCCTCCCGGCTATGTCGGGTTTGAGCAGGGTGGTTTGCTGACCGATGCGGTGATCAAGCATCCCCACTCGGTGGTGTTGCTCGACGAGATTGAGAAGGCTCACCCGGATGTGTTCAACCTGCTGTTGCAGGTGATGGACAACGGTACCCTGACCGATAACAACGGGCGCAAGGCAGATTTCCGTAATGTGATCCTGGTAATGACCACCAACGCCGGTGTGCAGGAGACCCAGCGCAAGTCGATTGGCTTCCAGCAACAGGATTTGAGCCACGATGCCATGGCGGTGATCAACAAGACCTTCAGTCCGGAGTTTCGTAACCGGCTTGATCACACCATCTGGTTCAACCATCTCGATATGACGGTGATCCATCAGGTGGTCGACAAGTTCATTGTCGAGTTGCAGGTTCAACTGGATGCGAAGGGAGTCTCTCTCGAGGTGTCCGAGCGTGCCCGCCACTGGCTGGCAGAGAAGGGATATGACAGAGCCATGGGTGCCAGACCGATGGGTCGGGTGATCCAGGAGCACCTCAAGAAACCCCTGGCCAACGAGATCCTGTTCGGTTCACTGGTTGACGGGGGGATAGTGAAGGTTGAGTTGGTAAATGACAGCCTCAGCTTTGATTTTCAGGTCAATGTTGAAGCTGTTTCCCACTAAGCGTCAGTGATCAGAAAACGACAAAAAACCCCAACCGACAGGTTGGGGTTTTTTGCTGAATTCCTGGCTTAGCGAGAGCGGAAAACAATACGTCCCTTGGAGAGATCGTAGGGAGTCAGTGCTACCGTTACTTTGTCTCCAGTCAGGATACGAATGTAGTTTTTGCGCATCTTGCCTGAAATATGAGCGATAACCACGTGACCATTCTCCAGTTCCACACGGAACATGGTATTGGGCAGGGTTTCGAGAATAGTGCCCTGCATCTCAATACTGTCTTCTTTAGCCATTGAATCCTCTTGATAAGCCACAACAAAAAACCGCTGGATCATGCCGGATTTAAGGCTATGTGTAAAGTTTACTCGGGCTTGGTGTCGATATTTTTCCATTCCCCCTGAATTAACAGCTCATGGGGGAGGTAATTGCGCTTGTAATTCATCTTGCGGCACGCCTCCACCAGATAGCCGAGATAGAGCCAGCTTCGTCCGGTTCGCCTGGCCAGATCAAGCTGGCAGAGGATCGCAAAAGTGCCCAGGGAGCGATCGGCATAGTCCGGATCGAAGAAGGTGTACATGGCGCTGAGGGAGTGGGGCAGCAGGTCTGTGGTGGCCACGCCGATAAGACGGCCCTCCTTGCGCATCTCCAGATAGAGCGGCGGCATCCAGTCACAATGGAGAAACCCGCGATACTGGCTGCGGTTGGGGGGATACATGCTGCCATCGTGATGGCGTTCACGGATATAGCGTTCGTAGAGCAGGTAATACTCGGGTTTGTCATCGTAGCTCAGGACGATCTCGATATCTTTGTTGAGCTGGCGGATCCGCTTCTGGCCACGGCTGGGACGAAAGTGCTCGCTGTGAATACGAAGGGACTGGCAGGCATGGCACGCCGGGCAGTGAGGACGATAGATGTCGTTGCCACTGCGGCGAAAACCGGCAGTCAACAATCGCTCGTAGCCGTTGGCATTGAGCAGATTGTGATCCATCAGCACCAGCAACTGTTCCTGCTCATGATCCAGATAGCTGCAAGGATGCTTGGGGGTCAGCCCAACCTTGAGGATCACTTCTTCAGTCATAAGCTGATCTCTCCCTCTTGCCAGCAGGAAGCCAACAGTGGTTGATGGCCAAGGCGCGCCAGCTCGGCCAGAAAACGGGCCCTTGGCCATTCCTCGATACCCAGGGTCGCCAGAAACGGGTTTTGCATCTGGCAATCGATGAGGGCGCCGCGATGGCGGACGAAGTGGCGACAGAGTGCCACCATGGCCAGCTTGGCGCCGTTATCGATGCGGCTGAACATGGATTCACCGCAAAACAGTCGGCCGATAGAGAGGCCATACAGTCCCGCTTGCAGTTCTCCCTCCTGCCAGATCTCGATAGAGTGGGCATGACCCAGCCGGTGCAGTTGCTGGTAGGCCTCGATCATGGGTTGGCTGATCCAGGTGCCATCAGCGGTGCGACGAGGGGCGGCGCAGGCGGTGATGACTTCATTAAAGGCGCGATTGACGGAAATATCGAATGGGGTACGGCGGATAATCTTCTGGAGTGTCCGCCCCACATGGAGTAGGTCTGGGCGGATCACTCCGCGGGGATCCGGTGACCACCACAGGGTCGGCTGGTGGGGTTCATTCCACGGGAAGATCCCCTTGTGGTAAGCTGCCAGCAATCTGGCAGGGGAGAGATCCCCGCCGATCGCCAGCAAGCCGTTGGGCTCTTCCAGCGCATGGCTGGGGTCGGGAAACCAGCAAAGCTCATCATCCAGTTGGGTAAGATAGCGAGACATAAGGCAACGAGGTTCATAGATGAAGGCCATTATCCTGATAGTATCCAGCTTGCTCTACTTTGTCACGGCGCCCGCCGGGGCGGAAGTTTACCAGCGCAATACCGCGCGGCCGGTCAATCAGGTGGTGTTTGGCCAGGTCGAAACGGTGCGCAATATTACCCAGCGTCAGATCCTGGAGTCCGAGCACTCTGGCTGGAAGACGCTGGGTGGTGCCGTACTGGGTGGCCTGCTTGGCAACCAGTTTGGCGGCGGTCATGGCCGTGAAATCGCCACCGCCGTCGGAGCGCTCGCGGGTGCTGCGGCCGCGCAGCAATACCAGTCTGGGGGAACCGTGGTGGAAAACAAGCTGGTGGAGCTGCTGATCCGTAACGAGCAACAGGCACTTATCAATGTGATCCAGGATTATGATCCCGCCATGGTCTTTGCCAATGGGGACAAGGTGCGCATTCTCTATTTCGATGATGGGGTGCGGGTCGACAAGACTTACTGACTGTCGATAGTCATGGTGATGGGGAGACGGTGGCAGGAAATGAACCCGCAGACTCTCCTGCTGGAAAGTCTGTCGGGCGGTAATACACGGGACTGATGCCCTGAGGATTCAGATAGCCGTCTCTTGAGAGACTATCTTGTCGCGACCGGTGTTCTTTGCCTGATAAAGCAGCCGGTCTGCTTCGCTCAGCGCCTCGTCCATGGATACCCGCCCGACGCTGATCACGCCGTAACTGGCGCGCACAAACAGCGGGGTCTCCGGTGACAGGGGTTGCTGGCGCAGCTGCTGACGCAGCCCTTCAAGACGCTTGATCAACACGGGGACGGTGCAGTGGGGCACCATCATGGCAAATTCCTCTCCACCAAAGCGGGCGATCATGGCATCGGGGAAGAACTGGGTCAGTAGCCGGGTCAGGTGGCAGAGCAGTTGATCGCCGATGGCATGGCCCCAGTGATCGTTGACCTGCTTGAAGTGATCCACATCGAGCACACAGAGCGCGAGTTGTGTCTGCTGGCGTTGATGCTCTTCAAACCACTTTTGCCCTTCGTTGAACCAGTAACGCCGGTTGTAGAGACCGGTCAGGTAGTCACGATTGGCTGACTCCTGAATGCTGTTGAACTGCTCGAGTGCTTCCAGATTGTGGCTGACCCGGCACTGCAGCTCTTCCGGCTCGAACGGCTGGTTGAGAAAGTCGTTGGCGCCCTGCTTGAGGTAGCGAGCAGATAGACCGCGCTTGTCCGAGACCGAGATCCCGATAATTGCGAGCTGCTGCTTGCTGTAACGCTCTCTCAGCATCCTCACCAGACTGATGCCATCGATATCCGGCATGTAGTAGTCAACCAGTGCCAGTCTAATGGCCGGGTGCTGCTCCAGCATTGCCATCGCCTCACGGGCGTGGCTCGCCTCATGCACCTGCAACAGCTGTTTGCGCAACTGGGCCATGGTGCGGTGGCGGGAGGTGCGTGAGTCATCGACCACCAGCACTTCGATGGACTGGTTGAGATAGAGGCGGTGCACCAGACTGACGGCGTATTGCAGCGAGTGGCGCGAATCCTTCATCACATAGTCCAGCACGCCGGTTTCCAGCCAGGCGGCACGTTTATCCTCGCTGATGTCGGCAGTGAGGATCACCACCGGCAAACCCCGCTCCAGCAGCTCGTTCACCGCTTCGCCACGGGGGGCATCCGGCAAGGTCAAGTCCACCAGTGCGACCACATACTCCTCGCCCCGGCAGTGACGGGCACCTTCGAGGGTATCGAAGGCGTCAATCTCGAGGCCAGTCTGCTGGGCAATGGCCTGAGTCAGCATACGGCGAATGGTCAGGCTATCTTCGACAATCAATATCTTCTGTTTCATTAGACTCCTTAAATGAAAAAAGGCATACCGACTGGTATGCCTTATATCACATCTTGCGCGCGTTTATTGTGCGTCGAGATAACGCTCGGCATCGAGGGCTGCCATGCAGCCGGTACCGGCGGAGGTGATGGCCTGACGGTAGTTGTGGTCGGCCACGTCACCGGCGGCAAACACCCCTTCAATGCTGGTCTGGGTGGCAAAACCGTCCAGCCCGCCACGCACCTTCAGATAGCCGTTTTGCATCTCCAGCTGACCATCGAAGATCTGGGTATTGGGCTGGTGGCCGATGGCGATAAAGACGCCCATCAGCGGCAGCTCGCTGGTGCTGTTGTCCTGAGTGTTGCGCAGGCGTACACCGGTAACGCCCATCTGATCGCCCAGCACTTCGTCCAGAGTCTGGTGGGTGTGCAACACGATGTTGCCGCTCGCGACCTTGTCGTGTAGACGCTTGATCAGGATCTTTTCGGCACGGAACTCGTCGCGGCGGTGGATCAGGTGCACCTTCTTGGCGATGTTGGCCAGATAAAGCGCTTCTTCAACGGCGGTATTGCCGCCACCGATCACCGCCACTTCCTGATTGCGGTAGAAGAAACCGTCACAGGTCGCACAGGCGGAGACGCCGCGGCCCTTGAAGGCCTCTTCGGAGGGCAGGCCCAAATACTTGGCGGAGGCACCGGTCGCGATGATCAGGGCATCGCAGGTGTATTCGCCGTTGTCGCCCTTGAGGCGGAATGGGCGTTGAGTCAATTCGACACTGTTGATGTGATCAAACAGGATACGGGTATCGAACTTCTCTGCATGGGCTTTCATACGCTCCATCAGCACCGGGCCGGTCAAACCTTCCGGATCACCTGGCCAGTTCTCCACTTCGGTGGTGGTGGTCAGCTGACCCCCTTGTTGCATGCCGGTGATGAGCAGGGGATTGAGGTTGGCGCGGGCGGCGTAGACGGCCGCGGTGTAACCGGCCGGGCCTGACCCTAAGATCAGCAATTTGCTGTGAGTGACTTGGCTCATGATGTAATTTCCGGGATGTGATGAGTTTGCGCGATTGTAGGTAATTCGTGATCCGCGGTCAAAGGCTGGCGAGTCGATTGCACTAATCGTGTTCGCAAGGGGTGACAGCGCGAAATAAAGGGATAAAAAAACCGCCCATCGCGGGCGGATTTTCACTCATCGTTGACTGGCGCAGGCCAGCGCAGATCAGTTCAGCAGGGTCAGGGCATCCGTATGGGCAAGGCCATGAGCCACGGCCACCTCCTTGCAAGTCAGCTTGCCATTCATCACGTTGAGGCCATGACGCAGGTGTACGTCTGACAACAGGGCGTCGCGGTAGCCTTGCTGAGCCAGCTTGATGATAAAGGGGAGGGTGGCATTGTTGAGCGCCACGGTCGAGGTGCGAGCCACCGCCCCCGGCATGTTAGCGACACAGTAGTGCACCACCTCATCGACGATAAAAGTAGGATCTTCATGGGTGGTGGCGTGGGAGGTTTCCACACAACCGCCCTGATCGATCGCCACATCGACGATGGCAGAGCCCGGCTTCATGCGCGCAATGTGGTCACGGCTGACAAGTTTTGGCGCAGTGGCACCCGGCACCAGCACGCCGCCGATGACCAGATCCGCGGCCAGCAGATGGCGCTCCAGGGTCTCGCTGTTGGAGTAGACCACCTTGGCCGCGCCCTGGAACTCGTTATCGAGGCGGCGCAGGGTATCGACGTTGTTGTCGAGGATGGTGACATCCGCGCGCAGGCCAATGGCCATGCGGGCTGCATTGGAGCCGACCACGCCGCCGCCGATGATCACCACCTTGGCCGGTTCGACACCGGGTACGCCGCCGAGCAGCACCCCGCTACCACCGCGCGATTTTTCCAGCGCCTGGGCACCAGCCTGAATAGACATGCGTCCGGCCACTTCCGACATGGGGGCCAGCAGGGGAAGGCCGCCACGGCCGTCGGTGACGGTTTCATAGGCGATGCAGATGGCGCCGCTTTGCAGCAGGGCTTCGGTCTGGGCCAAGTCTGGCGCCAGATGCAGATAGGTGAACAGGGTTTGACCCGGACGCAGCATGGCACATTCGACAGGCTGAGGTTCCTTGACCTTGACGATCATCTCGGCTTTGGCGAAAACCTCTGCTGCAGAGGCCAAAATTTCGGCGCCAACAGCGATATAATCTGCATCGCTGAAGCCAATGCCGTTTCCGGCACCGCTTTGGACGAAAACAGTATGGTTTCGTGCTGTCAGTTCACGTACACTGGCCGGAACCATGCCTACGCGGTATTCATGGTTTTTTATCTCTTTAGGTACACCGATAATCATGCTATCCCTCGTCTATAGATTGGTGTTTCATGTTGCCAAAATGTTAACCAACATTTGCGCCTAGTATATTCAGGTATTGACAGGATTTGTGACCATAATTATAAAATGACTGGTGATTCTTACCAAAAAATAGCCAAAGGATGGAATAAAATGATGGAAGCTAAGAGTCGGCTAAAGGATTTGGACAGGATTGACCGCAACATTCTTAATGAACTGCAAAAGGATGGCAGGATTTCGAATGTTGAGTTGTCCAAACGAGTTGGCCTGAGTCCTACACCGTGTCTGGAACGGGTTCGTCGCCTCGAGCGACAAGGTTATATCGAAGGATATGCCGCTATTCTGAACCCTCATTATCTGGACGCATCTCTGCTGGTGTTTGTAGAGATAACCCTCAATCGCGGGGCGCCCGATGTATTTGAACAGTTCAACAAGGCTGTTCAGGTACTCGAAGAGATCCAGGAGTGTCATCTGGTCTCCGGTGACTTCGACTATCTGCTCAAGACCCGAGTCAGCGACATGTCGGCTTACCGCCGTTTGTTGGGGGAAACCCTGCTGCGTCTGCCCGGTGTCAACGACACCCGCACCTACGTGGTGATGGAAGAGGTCAAGCAGAGCAGTCGTCTGGTGATCAGCACCCGATAAAGCAGGTTATGCCGTGGTTTCTTTTCCATATGAGACACCATGACAGTCAGAAACGAGCGGCCGGTCCGCTCGTTTCTTCTTGTAAAGATAATTGCAAATATGGCCCCGTCCCATCAGGCTCTGGCTGACAATCGGTGGGCTTTTCGGGGATACTAGGCCCCCTTATTTCCTGCATTACATGTTTTCAGAAAGGAGCCGGAGTTTGGCCGATAAAAAGCTGTTTACTCCTTTATCAGGTACACAACGGATCTTCGAAGCCGTCTTGATCGCCATCACCCTGATGGCTGCTTATCTTCTGCTTGCCCTGTTGTCCTATCATCCCGCTGATCCCGGCTGGTCCCAGACCTCCTGGCAAGGGGAGGTGAAGAACCTCGCCGGTAGTGCCGGTGCCTGGCTCGCCGATATCACCATGTTTACCTTTGGTGCCTTCTCCTATCTGGTGCCGCCGCTGGTGGTACTGCTGGGCTGGAGTCTGTTCTGGCGCCCGAGCCGTCTGCTCGATGTGGATTACCTCACCCTGGGGGTGCGGATCATCGGCTTTATCCTGACCGTGCTCGGCATGTCGGCCATTGCCAGCATGAACTTCAACGATATGCAGAACTTCTCCGCCGGTGGTCTGGTGGGGGATGTGATTGCCTCCGCGGTGGTGCCGCTGTTTGGCGGCGTCGGGGCCAACCTGATGCTGCTCTGCTTCGTGGCAACCGGCATCACCCTGTTTACCGGCTGGTCATGGCTTACCATCGTCGAGCAGATCGGCGCGGCCTGTACCGGTTCGGTCAGCGCCGTTTACCACTTCCCGACCACCCTCGGCCGCTGGCTGACCGGTGGCTGGCGTCAACCCCGCAACGAGGGGCCGGATCCCTTGCTGGAAGGCGGGGTAGGGGCCATCGCGTTTGATGACGAGGAAGATGAGCCACACACCAGCTGGACTCGCAGGCCCAAGGCCAAGGATCAGAAGGCCGCCGCCGAAGAGTGGCTGCCGGAACTCGACGACGATACCTTCGAGTTCGACCCGCAGTTTGATGATGAAGATGACGAGCCGGCTCCGGCTGCCAAGCCCAAACGTGCGGTGGCGGCTGCCAATGGTCGCCGTCAGCCGGTACTGGCTGTGGCCGATGACGATGATGAGGACGATCTGGATCTGCCGTGGGCCGAGGGTGACGACGAGGTCGCCGCACCGGTAGCCGTCGCACCGACCAGGCCCAAGCGTCGTCCGCAATCCACGATGCCCCCGTTGCCAAGCATCGAACTGCTGGACAGACCGCCTGCCAAGACCCAGATGATGAGCAAGGATGAGCTGGATCGCATGGGCCGTCTGGTGGAGGCCAAGCTTGCCGACTACAACGTGCAGGCCAAGGTGGTCGGCGTCTATCCGGGCCCGGTCATTACCCGTTTCGAGCTGGATCTGGCGCCGGGCATGAAGGCGAGCAAGATCACCAACCTCTCGCGCGATCTGGCCCGTTCCCTCTCTGCCAGCAGTGTGCGGGTGGTTGAAGTGATCCCGGGCAAGACCTTCGTCGGGATTGAGCTGCCCAACCGGGTGCGCCAGACCGTCTACCTGCGCGAGACCCTCGACTGCGATGCCTTCCGCGACAGCCGCAACCCGCTCACCATGGGCCTGGGTCAGGACATCGCAGGGGAGCCGGTGGTGGTGAACCTGGCCAAGATGCCGCACTTGCTGGTGGCCGGTACCACAGGTTCCGGTAAGTCGGTGGGGGTGAACACCATGATCATCTCGATGCTCTACAAGTCATCCCCCGATGACCTGCGCTTCATCATGATCGACCCCAAGATGCTGGAACTCTCGGTCTACGAAGGGATCCCGCACCTGCTGACCGAGGTGGTGACCGATATGAAGGACGCCGCCAACGCCCTGCGCTGGTGCGTGGGCGAGATGGAGCGTCGTTACAAACTGATGTCGGCAGTTGGCGTGCGTAACCTCAAGGGCTACAACGACAAGGTGCTGGCCGCTATCGAAGCGGGCGAGCCGCTGCTCGACCCGCTGTGGCGTCCGGGTGACTCCATGGATCAGATGCCGCCGGAGCTGGAAAAACTGCCCCACATCGTGGTGGTGGTGGACGAATTTGCCGACATGATGATGATCGTCGGCAAGAAGGTGGAAGAGCTGATTGCCCGTATCGCCCAGAAGGCGCGGGCGGCCGGTATTCACCTCATTCTGGCGACCCAGCGTCCGTCGGTGGATGTGATTACCGGCCTTATCAAGGCCAACATCCCGACCCGTATTTCGTTCCAGGTGTCGAGCAAGATAGACTCGCGCACCATCATCGATCAGGGCGGGGCCGAATCGCTGCTCGGCATGGGCGACATGCTCTACATGCCGTCCGGTACCTCCAACCCGACCCGGGTACACGGTGCGTTCGTCGATGACCACGAAGTGCACAAGGTGGTGGCGGACTGGAAACTGCGCGGCGAGCCGAACTACATCGAGGAGATCCTCTCCGGTGAGTCGGGTGGCGAGGGTGGCAGCGGCGAATATGGCGGTGGTGGCGATGAAGAGCTCGACCCCCTGTTCGACGAAGCGGTCGCCTTTGTGGTGGAATCTCGCCGTGGCTCGACCTCCAGCGTCCAGCGCAAGTTCAAGATTGGTTACAACCGGGCAGCCCGTCTCATCGAGCAGATGGAGAATCAGGGCATCGTCAGCTCACCGGGCGGCAATGGTCAGCGCGACGTGCTGGCTCCGCCGCCGGTGCGGGACTAAGCCTCACCGTTTCATACTATCCCTGGCCATGCCCTCCGCGGGCGTGGCCTTTTATCGAGAGCGTCTTTATGAAGAGCGTGATGAAAAAACAACTGTTGATGGGTACCGTACTGCTGATGGCCAGCAGTCAGGTGTGGGCCGATGCGGCCAGCGATCTCAAACAGAAGCTGGCGGGTGTCAGCCTCTTCTCCGCCAAGTTTGCCCAGACCGTCTATGACAGCAAGGGCAAGGAGTTGCAAAAGGCCAGCGGCGATCTGCTGGTGCAGCGGCCAAACCGTTTCAACTGGCACACCACCTCGCCGGATGAGAGCCTGATCGTGGCCGATGGTCAGGATGTCTGGGTCTATGATCCCTTCGTCGAGCAGGTCACTGCCCTCAAGCTGAAAGATGCAGTGCTCAACACCCCCTTTATTCTGATCGCCGGCAATGACGACAAGTTCTGGAAGAACTATGACGTGACCCAGCAGGGGGATGTTTACACCGTCACCAGCCGCAACAAAGATGAGCTGATCGCCTCCTTCCGTGTCACCTTCGATCGGGCCAACAACATCAGCCGTTTCGATGTGAAAGAGGCGCAAGGGCAGTGGAGCGAATTCACCCTGAGCAGCTTCAACCGCAAGCCGGTGCTCAAGGGCAACGAATTTGTTTTCAAGATCCCGAAGGGGGTCGAGCTGGACGACCAGCGCTAATGAGCCCTCGGTCGTTGGATTGTGCGCCACTGCGCCAGTCAAAGGCGAGTGGCGTGACGCAGGGTGGTCAATGCCGATGAGTAACCTCTTATTGGATTCCTCGTCGGACCGTTTTTCCATGGCGGTATCCGTGATACTGAACGGTCAATACAGATGAGCAACTTGTCGCTGGATTTTTCATCGGACTTTCGTCCGCTGGCGGCCCGGATGCGGCCGCAAAACCTCGACCAGTATATCGGTCAGCAACATATCCTGGGGGCTGACAAGCCCCTGCGCAAAGCCATTCTGGCGGGTCACTGCCACTCGATGATCCTGTGGGGGCCGCCCGGTACCGGCAAGACCACGTTGGCAGAGCTGATGGCGCATTACTGTCAGGCTGAAGTGGAGCGGCTCTCTGCGGTCACCTCCGGCATCAAGGAGATCCGCGCCGCCATCGACAAGGCGAAGGAGAACAGCTGGCGCGGGGTGCGTACCATCCTGTTCGTGGATGAAGTGCACCGCTTCAACAAGAGCCAGCAGGATGTGTTCCTGCCTCACATCGAAGATGGCACCATCACTTTTATCGGTGCCACCACTGAAAACCCCTCGTTCGAACTCAACAACGCACTGCTCTCTCGGGCCCGGGTCTATCTGCTCAAGCGGCTGGAGGAGAGCGACATCCTCGCCATGATCGATCAGGCGATGACCGATCCCCGTGGTCTCAATGATCCGGCGCTCACCTTTGCCCCCGGCGTCAAAGAGGCGCTGGCCAAGGCGGTCGATGGGGACGGGCGCAAATCCCTCAACTATCTGGAGCTGTTGGCCGACATGGCCGAAACCGACAGCACTGGGGCGCGGGTGATCGACAGCGGTCTGCTCGCTGCCGTGGTGGGGGAGCATGTGGCCCGCTTCGACAAGGGGGGGGATCACTTCTACGACCTCATCTCGGCGGTGCACAAATCCATTCGCGGTTCGGCGCCGGATGCGGCGCTCTACTGGTATGCCCGCATGGTGAGTGCCGGTTGCGATCCGCTCTATATTGCCCGCCGCTTGCTGGCGATTGCCTCGGAAGATGTGGGCAATGCCGATCCCCGTGCCATGCAGGTCGCCCTGTCGGCCTGGGATTGCTTCCATCGGATCGGTCCGGCGGAAGGGGAGCGAGCCATCGCCCAGGCGATCGTCTATCTTGCCTGTGCCCCGAAAAGCAATGCGGTCTATACCGCCTGGAAGGCGGCGCTTCATGATGCCAAAAACCTGCCTGACTTCGAGGTGCCGGTACACCTGCGCAATGCCCCGACCAAACTGATGAGCGATCTGGGCTATGGCGCCGAATATCGCTACGCCCATGACGAGCCGGGGGCCTATGCCGCGGGCGAGCAATATTTTCCGCCGGAGCTGGCGGGCAAGCAGTACTACCAGCCCACCGATCGCGGTCTGGAAAAGCAGATCGGCCAGAAGCTCGACTACCTCCACGAACTGGACCGGCAGAGCCCGCAAAAACGGGGTCGCTAGTCGCGTGTTTTCTCCTGCTGGATGAAAAGTGGTCAGACACCGGAAAAATGGGGTGTCTGACCCCACAAGTCGGCAAAAACGACCCCAATAGTCCCTGTTCGGGCGGGGGGGCGGTCTGCTACACTGCCCGTCTGACCCCGTTGGTTTCGGCCTGATACCATCTTCTTGATTTCGAAGGCCCGATTCTGAACACGATTGGGGTGCGCCAACCGATGTTAACTTCCGGATCTGTTTCCCAGCCCGTCATGATGACTCAGGCCCAGATCCCATTTTAAAAAAGTAGGTAAACCATGCTGGATCCCAAATATCTGCGCAGCGATATCGAAGAGGCTGCCGCTCGTCTGGCGACACGCGGTTACGTTCTGGACGTAGCGGCTGTCAACGCTCTGGAAGAGAAACGCAAGGATCTGCAGTCCCGTACCCAGGAGCTGCAGGCCGAGCGCAACGCCCGCTCCAAATCCATCGGTGAAGCTGCCCGTCGTGGTGAAGATGTTGCCCCGCTCAAGGCCGAAGTGACCAAGATCAACGACGAGCTGGAAACCAGCAAGGTCGAGCTGGATGCCCTGCTGGCCCAGCTGAAAGCCATTGCCGACGCCATCCCCAACCTGCCGAGCGAGACTACTCCGGTGGGTCGTGACGAGAACGACAACGTGGAAGTGCGCCGCTGGGGTACCCCGCGTCAGTTCAGCTTCCCGGTGCGTGATCATATCGATCTCGGTGAAGCGGCCAAGGGCGTTGACTTCAAGAATGGCGTCAAGCTCTCCGGTGCCCGTTTCGTGGTGATGAAGGGGCAGATTGCCCGCCTGCACCGCGCGCTGGCCCAGTTCATGCTGGATCTGCACACCCTGCAGCACGGTTATACCGAATGCTACGTCCCTTATCTGGTCAACCCGGATAGCCTCTATGGCACCGGCCAGTTGCCCAAGTTCTCCCAGGATTTGTTCAATACCGGGATTGAGGGCGAAGGGGAAGATGAAGGCAAGATGCGCAAGTTCTCGCTGATCCCGACCTCCGAAGTGCCGCTCACCAACATGGCCCGCGACGAGATCTTCGACGAGCAGGAACTGCCGATCAAGATGACCGCCCACAGCCCCTGCTTCCGCTCCGAAGCGGGCTCCTACGGTCGTGATACCCGTGGTCTCATCCGTATGCACCAGTTCGACAAGGTCGAGATGGTTCAGCTGGTTCACCCGGAGCAATCCTGGGAAGCGCTGGAAGAGATGGTGGGTCACGCCGAGAAGGTGCTGCAACTGCTGGAACTGCCGTATCGCGTGATGGCACTCTCTACCGGTGACATGGGCTTCTGCGCCGCCAAGACCTACGATCTGGAAGTGTGGCTGCCAGCCCAGAACACCTACCGCGAGATCTCCTCTGTCTCCAACTGCACCGACTTCCAGGCGCGCCGCATGCAGGCTCGCGTGCGCATCGACGGCAAGCCGCAGCTGCTGCACACCCTGAACGGCTCCGGTCTGGCGGTGGGTCGTACTCTGGTCGCGGTGATGGAGAACTACCAGCAGGAAGATGGCCGCATCGCCATCCCGGCTGCGCTGCAATCCTACATGGGTGGCCTGACCCACATCGGGTAAGCTCACACCGCTGACCACAACGCCATGGCATTGCCATGGCGTTGTGCATTCTGGCGCCGGTCAACCGTTTTAGTGCTGAAAAAATGCGGCTTTTCGGCGCCGCTTTGAACAGTTAACACATTTTTATCAAGCAATGCGCAATCGTTTTTGTTAGACTGCGCCGCAATTTCGCAGGACATCTTTTTCTATGGTCTGGATTGATTACGCCATCATCGGCATCGTCGGTTTTTCTGCTCTCATCAGCCTGGTGCGCGGCTTCGTCAAGGAGGCCATGTCTCTTGTCACCTGGTTTATCGCCTTCTTTATTGCCAGCCATTTCTATCCCGATCTCGCCGTCTATTTCACCTCGTTCTCCGATGCGCTGGTGCGCAACGGTCTGGCCATCGCGGCGCTGTTTGTGGCGACCCTGATCCTCGGCAGCGTGGTCAACTATGTGGTGGGCCTGTTGGTGGACAAGACGGGTCTCTCCGGTACCGATCGGGTGCTGGGGGTCTGCTTCGGCGCAATTCGCGGGGTGCTGATCGTCAGTGCCCTGCTTTTTTTCATGGATACCTTCACCAGCCTCTCCCAGAGCGACTGGTGGGTGGCGTCCAAGCTGGTGCCGGAGTTCAAGCCGGTGATCCAGTGGTTTTTCGGGTTCATGTTGAACTCATCCAGTTTTCTTAAACAGGTATAGTGACTTCGAGGTAGCAAAGACATGTGTGGTATTGTCGGTATAGTTGGCACCACCCCCGTCAATCAGGCCCTCTACGACGCCTTGACGGTGTTGCAGCACAGGGGACAGGATGCCGCCGGGATCGTGACCATTGAGAGTGGAAACTTCCGGCAACGCAAGGCCAATGGCCTGGTGAAGGACGTGTTTGAAGTGCGCCACATGCAGCGTCTGCAAGGGAACATCGGCATAGGTCATGTCAGATATCCCACCGCAGGCAGCTCAAGTGCCGCTGAAGCCCAACCTTTTTATGTGAACTCGCCCTACGGCATGGTGCTGGCCCATAACGGCAACCTCACCAACGCCAAGGAGCTCAAGGAGCAGCAGTTCAAGGTCGCCCGCCGTCACATCAACACCACCTCCGACTCGGAAGTGTTGCTGAACGTGCTGGCCCATGAGCTGGATCGCTGCGACAAGATGGCGCTGCGCCCCGAAGATATCTTCGCTGCAGTGCGCAGAACCCATCAGCAGATCCGCGGCGCTTATGCGGTGGTCTCGCTGGTGATTGGCCATGGCCTCATCGGCTTTCGTGATCCCAACGGCATTCGCCCGCTGATCCTCGGTCGTCGTCAGGACGAGCAGGGTCAGGTGGAGTACATGCTCGCCTCCGAGAGCGTGGCGCTCGACGCCATCGGTTTCGAGACGGTGCGGGATATTGCGCCGGGTGAAGCCATCTACATCACCGAGCAGGGCCAGCTCTTCTCCGAGCAGTGTGCGGAGAACCCGCAGATGAGCTCCTGCATCTTCGAATATGTCTACTTTGCCCGTCCCGATTCGTGCATCGACAAGGTCTCGGTCTACGCTGCCCGCCTCAACATGGGTCGCAAGCTGGGTCAGAAGATTGCCCGCGAATGGGAAGATCTCGACGTCGATGTGGTTATCCCCATCCCCGAGACCTCCTGTGACGTGGCACTGGAGATCGCCCACACCCTCGACCTGCCATACCGTCAGGGCTTCGTGAAGAACCGCTACATCGGTCGTACCTTCATCATGCCGGGCCAGACCCAGCGCAAGAAGTCGGTGCGCCGCAAGCTCAACGCCATCGGCTCCGAGTTCAAGGGCAAGAAGGTGTTGCTGGTGGATGACAGCATAGTGCGCGGTACCACGTCCGAGCAGATCATCCAGATGGCCCGTGAAGCAGGGGCAGCCAAGGTCTACTTCGCTTCGGCGGCGCCGGAAATCCGCTTCCCCAACGTCTACGGTATCGACATGCCCACCGCCAACGAGCTGATCGCCCACGGCCGTGAAGTGGAAGAGGTGTGCAAGCTGATTGGTGCCGATGGCCTGATTTTCCAGGATCTGGAAGATCTGGAAGAAGCAGTGCGGGAGATCAACCCGGATCTGCGTCACTTCGAGACCTCGGTGTTCAACGGCCACTACGTCACCTCCGATGTGGACCAGTCCTATCTGGATCACCTCAACGCCCTGCGCAACGATGACACCAAAGCGGTGCGTGAATGGCAGGAAGGCACCAGCAATCTGGAAATTTTTAACGAAGGCAGTTAAACGTTTGCGATTTTGCCGGATGTGATAGCGAGATGGGGGCCAGTGGCCCCCATTGTCGTTTCTGCCGCGCACGGGCAGAAGGAGGAGGGGATATCTGTTTGAAAAATATCCGTTTATCGTGCCGGATATGGGCATGGCCAGCGGGATCCGCTAGCATAGGCGGCAACATATATGACCGATACGCTTTTAACCAGCGTGTTTAACAAACGAGAGTTCAGATGGATGATCTGCTAGCCCCAGTGCGCCAGTTTTTGCAGTGCGAGACCCCGGATGAGTGGGTAGAGATGGCGCGGGATCCGGCCCGTTTGCCGACCCTGCTCATCGATCACGCCAACTGCGAGACCAAGGCCGCACTCACCGCCCACAGTCTGGTGCGCCGCTACTGCCTGCCCAAGGGCAAGCGCCATCTGCTGCCCAAGCTGGAGTTTTATCGCGAGCTGGATGCCATTCCGGAGAAGGCCGAGATCCTGGGCAAACGCAGCATGGGGGAGTCTGATCGCACCGTCTTTGCCGAGCTGGAACGCAACCCGCTGCTGTTTCCCATGGTGCGGCTCATTCAGGAGGAGCTGCATCACTTCGAGCAGGTGCTGGAGATCATGCAGGCCCGTGGCATCGAGTACGGACCGGTGACGGCCTCCCGCTATGCCCGCCAATTGATGCAGCATGTGCGCACCCATGAACCGGCCACCATCGTCGACAAGATGATCATCGGTGCCTATATCGAGGCCCGCTCCTGCGAGCGATTTGCCAAGCTGGCGCCCCATCTGGATGAAGAGCTGAGTCGCTTCTACGTCTCTTTACTGCGCTCCGAAGCGCGCCACTATCAGGATTACCTCACGCTGGCCGAACAGTACGCAGGGGAGGATATCAGCGAGCGGGTGGCCTTCTTTGGCAAGCTGGAAGCCGAGCTTATCTGCTCGCCGGATCCGCAGTTCCGGTTCCATAGCGGCCTGCCTGTCACATCTGACAGTTGTTGACGCACAGGGGGCAAACTACTATTGCCCTGTTCCTACTACGAGCGACAAGTAGTTACTTTTGAGCGCAATTCCCGGCCCCGAGCCGGGATCTTTTTTTCTGCCGTACCTCCTTCCTGCATGTGGCGCTCTATGCTGAATCCCTGGCTATTTTTGCGTCTGTCCCTTGCGATGAAATCCTGTTCGATCAGCCGGTTATTGTGGCGATAAAGTGCTCATTCAGGTGGCTCACCCTTGTAGAAACGGGCGAAACCGTGTACTTTTTTGCCTTCGCAAGATTTGAATAACCAATCAATAGGAGCGTGTATGCGCATTGTTCTGTTGGGGGCTCCGGGCGCCGGCAAAGGTACTCAGGCTCAGTTCATCATGGAAAAACACGGTATTCCCCAGATCTCCACCGGCGACATGCTGCGTGCAGCGATCAAAGCGGGCACCGAGCTCGGTCTGAAAGCCAAAGCTGTGATGGACGCAGGTCAGCTGGTCTCTGACGACATCATCATCGGTCTGGTCAAAGAGCGCATCGCTCAGCCGGATTGCGCCAAAGGCTTCCTGTTGGACGGTTTCCCGCGCACCATTCCCCAGGCGCAAGCCATGAAGGACGCCGGTGTTGTGGTTGATTTCGTGCTTGAGTTCGCTGTGCCGGACGAAGAGATCGTCAAGCGCATGAGCGGCCGTCGCGTTCACTCCGGCTCCGGCCGTACCTACCACGTGGTGTTCAACCCGCCGAAAGTGGAAGGCAAGGATGACGTGACCGGTGAAGATCTGGTGATCCGCGCCGACGACGAAGAGACCACAGTACGCAAGCGTCTGGATGTATATCATCAGCAGACCGCGCCGCTGATCGGTTTCTACGGCAAAGAGGCGGAAGCGGGCCACACTCGTTACGTCAAGATCGACGGCACCCAGCCGGTTGATCAGGTCAGCAAGCAGCTTGCCACCATTCTGGGCTGATCTTTGCTGCCGGCACAGTTTCCCGTGCCATCAGATAAATAAAGAGAAGGGCCCTGCGGGGCCCTTTTTGCATAATGACAGATAGACAGGAAGCCAACGTGACCACGAAAACCGGAATATTGCTGGTCAATCTGGGTACCCCAGCCGCACCGACCACCGCTGCCGTCAAAGCGTTCCTCAGCCAGTTCCTGCACGATCCCCGTGTGGTGGACCTGCCCCGTTATCTCTGGTGCCCGCTGCTCCACTTCATTATCTTGCCGACGCGCTCGCCCAAAGTGGCCAAGCTCTATCAGCAGGTGTGGACCGAGCAGGGCTCGCCGCTGATGGTGATCAGCAAGCAGCAGCGCGCCGCGCTGGAGCAGGAGCTCAAGCGGGAGGGGGTCGAGGTGCCGGTGGAGCTGGCGATGACCTATGGTTCCCCGTCAGTGAATGATGGCTGGCAGGCGCTCAAGGCCAAAGGGGTCAACCGGGTGATCCTGTTGCCGCTCTATCCGCAATATTCGGTCAGTACCACCGCCTCGGTCTTCGATGCCTGGGGCAAGGCGATGAAGAAAGAGCGCAATCTGCCGGTGGTGCGGCTCATTCGTGATTATCACGCCCATCCCGAATACATTCAGGCGCTGGCCATGAGCGTGCGCCGTCACTGGGAGCTGCACGGCCAGGGGGATCACCTGCTGATGTCGTTTCACGGTATTCCCGAGCGTTACGAAAACGAAGGGGACCCCTATGGTCACCAGTGTCGCCATACTGCCACCCTGCTGGCCGAAGCACTCGGGCTGGCGGCCGGGCAGTGGACGGCCAGCTTCCAGTCCCGCTTTGGCAAGGAGGAGTGGCTCAAGCCCTACACCGACGTGACCATCGCCAGTATGCCGGCAGCGGGCATCAAGCGGCTCGATGTGATTTGTCCTGCCTTTGCTGCCGATTGCCTCGAAACCCTCGAGGAAATTCAGGTACAGAACCGGGAGATCTTCATGGAGGCTGGTGGCGAGCGGTTTGAATATATTGCGGCTCTCAACAGCGATCAGGCCCACATCCGGATGATGGTCTCGCTCATCTGCCGCGAACTGGCATGAGTGATCGACAGTCAGTCAAACAAGGAGTCGAGTCATGGTACATATCACGCTGATTTACGCAGGCCTGCTGGGGCTGCTGTTTCTGGGGTTCTCCTTCTGGGTGGTCAGACGCCGCGCCCAGTTCGGGGTGATGATAGGGCAGGGGGAAGCCCCCGAGCTGCTGGCGGCGATCCGGGCTCACGGCAATTTTGCCGAGTATGTGCCGTTGACCCTGCTGCTGATGGCGCTGTGCGAGATTTCCGGTGCCGGTGCGCTCTGGCTGCATGCCGGTGGCGCCATGCTGCTGGTCGGCCGCATCCTTCATGCCATCGGCATCCAGATCCCGAAAGCCCCCAATGTGCCCCGTTTTCTGGGCACCCTGCTGTTTTGGCTCGCCCTCGGACTCTTCTCGGTGCTGGACCTGTTGCAGGGCGTGGCGACACACTGAACGCTGGCCGCATTTTTGTACTTCAGAACCACCCCGGGCGGGGTGGTTTTTTTATGGTGAAAAGGCAAACGTTTTTCCTTGCAACCCTTGTCTATACTGACTCCATTATTTAAACAGGGCGACTTTTCGGGACGGCGGATTGTGTTAAAATCCCGCCCCTCTTTCCCCCAGAGCACAGAACATTGCCATGAAATTTCCCGGTCAGCGCAAGTCCAAACACTACTTCCCTGTCGACAGACGCGATCCCCTGGTGCCGCAAAATCCCCTGTTAACCGAGCTGGGCAAAGCCTACGTGGTCGGGATTGATCAGACCCTGGTTGATATCGAAGCCCATGTGGATGAAGCGTTTCTGACCCGTTATGGTCTGAGCAAGGGGCACTCCGTTGTCATCAACGACGACGTGGCCGAACGCATTTATGACGAGCTCAAGGCCAACAACATGGTGGTGAGCGAGTTTGCCGGTGGCACCATCGGCAACACGGTACACAACTACTCGGTGCTGGCCGATTCCCACTCCATCCTGCTGGGTGTGATGAGTCAGGACATTCGCATCGGCTGCTACGCCTACCGTTATCTGTGCAACACTTCGTCTCGCGTCAATCTGGACTATCTGCAGCCGGTTGATGGCCCTATCGGCCGTTGCTTCACCTTCATCACCGAGTGCGGCGAGCGCAGCTTCGGCATCAACGCCGGCAAGATGAACCAGCTGGATGTGCAGCACATTCCGGAGGATGTGATCAAGGGGGCCTCTGCACTGGTGATCACCGCCTATCTGGTGCGTGGTGACGATGGTGATCCGATGAAAGAGGCCGCCATGGCGGCCGTCCGTTATGCCCGCGAGGCCGGTATTCCCGTGGTGCTGACCCTGGGCACCCGTTTCGTCATCGATGAAAATCCCCAGTGGTGGCGTGACTTCATTGCCGAGAACGTGACTGTGCTGGCGATGAACGAAGACGAAGGTGAAGCCCTGACCGGTATCGCTGATCCGCTCGGTGCGGCCGACAAGGCGCTCGACTGGGCCGACATGGTGCTCTGTACCGCAGGCCCCATCGGTCTCTACATGGCGAGCTACACCGACGAGGATTACAAGCGCGAGACCACTCATACCTTGCTGCCTGGCGTGATCCCCGAGTTCAACATGTATGAGTTCAGCCGCCCGATGGCCCGCGCCAAGTGCCGCAAACCGGCTCGCATCTACTCCCACATCTCCCCGTACATGGGTGGCCCGGAGAAGATCAAAAACACCAACGGGGCAGGGGATGGCGCGCTCTCTGCCGTGCTGCACGACATGGTCGCCAACTCCTATCACCGGATGAATGTGCCCAACTCCGCCAAGCACACCTCCGAGTTCCTGACCTACTCCTCACTGGCCCAGGTGTGCAAATATGCCAACCGTGTCAGCTACGAGGTGCTGGCCCAGAGCAGCCCCCGTCTCTCCCGCGGTTTGCCGGAGAAAGAGGACAGCCTGGAAGAGGTTTACTGGGAGCGTTGATCTCCTGAATCTGCAAGGCGCCTCCATCGGGAGGCGTTTTTGCAGGCTAATGGGGGTTATCCCGGCTTTTTTCCAGTAATAACCCCAATATGCTTGAGTCCATGTCGCTTTTGCGACACCATTTGGCCATCGTATTGTCGCCCGACAATGCCGCAGCACCCGAAAGAAAGAGAGAATCCCATGAGCATGCTTAACGACAACCTTGACGCCAATTTCCAACTGTTTATCGAACAAGTCCGCGAGTCGGGTCAGGTGTGGGGTCTGCGCTATGGGGAAGACTGGGTCGTCTGCCGCTCCGCCGAATTTGAAGACGCCGACGTGATGCCGCTCTGGTCTGCCGAAGAGGACGCCCGTCTGCACTGCGTCGACGAGTGGGCCGATTACGAGCCGGAAGTGATCGATCTGGAAGAGTTTCTCGATATCTGGATCAACGATCTGGATGAAGACGATGTGCTGGTCGGCCCGAACTGGAACGCCGATCTGGAAGGTCAGGAGCTCGAGCCCATCGAGCTGGCCAAGGCATTGGTTGAACTGGACGCCTGAAAGCGCCTCCATTGATGGCCTGAACGTACAGGCCATCGGGACAAAGACCGGCACCCGTGAGGGTGCCGGTCTTTTTTATGGTCGAATGGCCCGATTGATGAGTTAAAAGCCGATTTGCCTTTGCACCTGTCAGGGGGATGGTCCATCATCAACCTTTTGCCAAGGGAGGAGCGCCATGTTTGTATTCGACGTAACGGGAGCTGCGGGTGAGAAGGCCAGCATTCGGGTGCAGGCGCTGGATTGGGCGCAAGCCGGACCTGTGACCTTCCAGTGCGATGATGATCAGCTGGCGGTCGTGCTCCTGAGCGGTTGTCGTTGCGATGCGGTGGGCTTTTTCAATCTGCTGGCGGGGTGTAAACCGCTCTATATCGAGCAGTGGCTCAGCTATCTGCAGGAGAGTGGTCGCATTGGCAAGTGGAGTCACCAGACCGATAGTCCCGCCGATGGGGACTATCTGGCCAGAGCAGGTCTGGAGCACGATGAACTCAATACCTTGCTTGGCCAGGTCTATCAGGTGGCGGGGTTCAACCGGTTGCAGATCAACCGTTACCTCAAGAACCGCCACAACCCCACCACACTGGCGACCCGTTACGATCAGAAAGAGCTGGAGCGCTATCGCCAGCTCAATGACATCATTCTGACCCTTTTGAAGCTGAAGCATCCTCAGTAAAGAGCCCCAGCTGGCTGATATCCGGTCGCAACGGTTGCGGCCGGGCGATCAGATAACCCTGCAAACCATCCACGTACATCCCCTGCAGCAGCTGTTTCTGGCCAAGCTGTTCTACCCCCTCTGCAATTACCTGACATCCCATTCGATGTGATACATCGACGATCATCCGCACGAACTGCTGGTTGGTCTGATCCTGCTCCAGCCCGGTGATCAGGGCTGGGTCCAGCTTGATGTAGTCGGGCTTGAGCTCGCGAAACAGGGTAAAGGAGCCGATCCCTTTGCCGAAATTGGCGATGGCCGAGCGGCTGCCGTTGCGGCGCAGCAGTTCAAACACCCGCTTGGCGCCGGTCAGGTTGCGTTCCAGATGCTCTTCATCCAGTTCGAACACCAGATTGGCGCTGGTATTGGGATCTTTGAGCAGCTGGCGGTCAAGCCAGATCAGGAAGGCGCTGTTTTGCAGCAAGTTGGGAGAGAGATTGATCCCCCAGCGACTCTGGTTGGCACCAAAGGCCCGGTACTGGCGCATGATGTGGGTAATGACCAACTGCTCCAGCCGCATCACCATATCCAGCCGCTGCGCCATGGCAAACAGGGTGTCGGTGGGCAGGGCGGTGCCGTCGTTGCCGCTGAAGCGGGTGTAGATCTCGTTGTAGGCCAGCATGCTGCGGTGCAGCGGCTGGATCGGCTGGTAGGTAAAGCTGAGCCGCTCCTGCGCTAGCACTTCGGTCAGCACTTCGCGCCAGTGGTGTTGCCCCTGCAGATCGGAGACGTTGTCATCCTGCTGGATAGCCCAGCCGTTGATGGTTTCGGTCTGGGCGCGGGCCAGCGCCAGATCCGCTCTGGCCAGTACCGCTTCGATTTGCTGACCGCTGCTGAGCTTGGTGAGGCCGGAGTAGGCGGTGCTCTCCAGCTCGTGCTGATCCTGATAGTGATCGAAAGCCGCTTTCAAATCCTGCCCCAGCAGATGGGGGGGGATATTGGCCACCGGCTGCACCAGTACGGCGAAATCGGCCCCCGAGATGCGATAGACCTGATTGCCCGGGAAGCGGCTCACCACCCGCTTGATGAGGGCGGCCATGTCCTTGATATAGGCATCACCAGACTGGAAGCCGCGCTGGGCGTTGATCTTGCCAAGCTCGGTGGCGCGGATCAGCACCAGGGTGGCGGTCTGGGTGTCCTGATCCCGCTGCAGCAACTCGGTCATGTCACGGCGAAAGGCGTGGCGGTTGAGTAGTTGGGTCAGCTCGTCGGTAGTGGCCAGATTGCTCAATTCGGTCAGCTGGCGATGAGCGCTCTGCTCGGCGCTTTCGAACTGCTCCAGCAACTGCTGCAGCACCTCGCGGGAGGCGGGCTCATCGAGCTGGGAGGGATCCCGGCTTCTGAGCGCCTTGACCCAGGTAAGCTCCTGATGCTGGAGCAGGCCATCCAGGGTACGAATGGCCAGCATCAGCAGCAGGATCATGCCAAGCAGTGTGGTGGCCACAATAATGGCCAGGGTGAGCGGTGTGCTCTGAAGGGCCAACCAAACTGCTTGCAGTAGCAGCAGGGGTATGGTCACTATGGTGGCGATGAGAAACAGGGAACGTCCGAGCTTGTGAACCATCTTGTCATCCTTGAAGTGGCTGCTTTATGGGGGAATTTTAACCAAGCTGGCGGAGCAAAGCATGCTATTCCTCGCAACTTGGTTAAAAGGGTCAATTGGGATCGGTTAAATGTGAGTGAAACCACTTTCACAGCTACCGAATCAGGCGAAGATGAGTTGAAAATAGATCAAACAAGGCAGAGGTAAATCATGTTGTTAGAGCCCGAAAATAGTGCCAAAGCACGACAATTACTGAACCAGAGTATGGCACTGGTGCTGGCGGGAGGGCGTGGCAGTCGCCTGAAACAGTTGACCGACAACCGCGCCAAGCCTGCCGTCCATTTCGGTGGCAAATTCCGGATCATTGATTTTGTGCTCTCCAACTGTATCAACTCGGGGATCCGCCGCGTTGGTGTAGTCACTCAATACAAATCTCACAGCCTGCTGCGTCACCTGCAATCGGGCTGGTCCTTCCTGCGTTACCAGATGAACGAATTCATCGACCTGCTCCCGGCCCAGCAACGGGTGGACGAGGTGCACTGGTATCGCGGCACCGCCGATGCCATCTATCAGAACGTCGATATCATCCGTGACTATGGCCCTAAATACATAGTGGTGCTGGCGGGGGATCACATCTACAAGATGGATTACGCCGCCATGCTGCTCGACCATGTGCGCCTTGGCGCCAAGGTGACGGTGGCCTGTATCGAGGTGCCAAGAGCCGAGGCATCCGCCTTCGGGGTGATGGACATCGATGAGCAGCGCAAGATCCGCGCCTTTGTGGAGAAACCGGCCAATCCGCCCGCCATGCCGGGTTGCGAGGATCGCTCGCTGGCCTCCATGGGGATCTACATCTTCGAGGCGGAGTACCTCTATCAACTGCTGGAGGAGGACATTCTCAATCAGGACTCCAAACACGACTTCGGCATGGATCTGATCCCCCGCATCGTGGAAGAGGGACTGGCGTTTGCTCACCCCTTCAGCATGTCCTGTGTCGGCGCGCGCGAGGGGCAAAAACCCTACTGGCGTGACGTGGGCACCCTGGATTCGTTCTGGGAAGCGAACATGGATCTCGCCTCCGTGCTGCCCGAGCTCGATATCTACGATCAGAACTGGCCCATCTGGACCAGCCAGACCCTGACGCCACCGGCCAAGTTTGTGCAGGACCGCAATGGTCAGCACGGGATGACCATCAACTCCATGTTCTCGGGTGGTACCATTGTCAGCGGGTCGTTCGTGCTCAACTCGGTGCTCTTTACCAATGTGCGGGTGCACTCCTTCTGCACCCTGGATCAGGCCATCATCTTCCCTGGGGTCGAGATCGGCGCCGGTTGCCGTCTGCGCCGGGTGGTGGTGGATAAAGGGTGTGTGCTGCCCGATGGGCTGGTGGTGGGCGAAAACGCCGATGAGGATAGCCGCCGCTTCTACCGCTCCGAGCAGGGGATCGTGCTGGTGACCAAAGAGATGCTGGACAAGCTGGTTTGAGGAAGGTCCTTGAAACTATGTCAGACGCTGTAATGCAAAGGGAGCCAAGTTGGCTCCCTTTTTCATCCTGGTGAATGGCGAGGATTACTCGCTAACCACCGCTTTGGCGGCCATCACCATGGCGGTGCCGTGCTTGCCACCGGCGGCGGTCACTTGCGGTACGCCATCTTCGTCGGTGTCGCTGCCGGCACCTTCGATGATGTTCTCGCCGGAGTCACCGATCCACTCGGCCATCTGCATGCCACCGTTGACGGTGCCACGGAACCAGCTGACGTACTGACCGGTCAGCTTGGCCAGCTCCAGCTCGGGCGCCTTCTCGGCCCCTTCGTTGCGCAGGTTCAGCATGGCTGAGCGCAGGGCACCGGAGATGGCAGCCTGGGTCCATGGGGTGTATTCACCCTGTTTACCCGCCAGCCAGGTGCCAGCCTTGGCATTGAAGTAGGCCTTGTCGGCGGTGATGAACAGCTCGCGGGCAGCTGTACGGTACTTGGCATCGGAGGTAGCGAGAAACGCAGCGGTCAGACCACGGATGGCGGCGAACTGCGCATCGACAGACTGGCCAGCATCGAGCTTGCCACCCAGGGTGATGCCGTCATGCACCAGACCATTCTTGCCCTTGAGGTTGGCCAGGATGAAGTCGGCCTGTTTGCGGATCAAGTCGAGCGCCTGCTGACCCTGCTTGGTTTTGAGGTTCAGCTCGCCATTGTCACCGGCGGCATAACCGACCGGCAGCGCATCCTGAGCACGCTGGAAGATCTGCAGGGCGACCAGTGCGTAAGCGGCGTCAAAGGTGGTGACGTGCTTGCCCTGTTTGCCAGCCTGCCAGCTGTCGACCAGGGTGCCAGCCTTGGTATCAAAGTGCAGGGCGGCCAGGTTCTTGAAGGTGAGGTTGGAGAGATTGATCGCCAGCGAGAAGGCATCGCTGCCCGTGACGGCCTTGCCCAGGTCATTGGCCTGGTTGGCAGCCGGTGCGGCGGCAAACGGCGCGCCGTCAAACACGGCGTGGAAGGCCGGGTTCTGGTTGGTGTTGGCGCTGCGCTGATCGCTGAAGGCATAGAACTCGGAGAGCGGCCACAGCATCATCCAGGCATCGCGCAGCTGGGCGGAGCTATCCACCACCTCCAGCTTGCCGATGGCACCGGCATCGTTGTTGCTGGTTTCGGTCACTTTCACCTGATGGGGGAAGTAGACAACGCCCTTGGCCGGATCGTACTGCGGGGTGATCTTGGCGCCCAGTTGCTTGCCATCGAAGCCGAGCTGGTTTTGCATGATGGCCAGCTTGTCGATGGACTGCTCGGTCAGCATCATGCCGTTGAAGCCGTCAGCGGCAGAGACGCCCAGCTTGTGCTTGCCATCCTGATCCATGGTGGCGGAGGCGGCTTCTACCTCTTCATCGGTATCGGCCACGTGCATGCCGCCGAGGAAATCTTGCGACCACATCACCTCTTTGAGCAGGATGCCGCCCACGGCTGCGGGTACCAGCAGGTTGTCACTGCCGCTCCAGCGCAGGGTGCTGTAGTCACGGAAGTAGGCGGGCACCTGGGTCTTGACGGTCTTCTCGGTGCCTTTGGCGGTCTTGATGGTGATCTGGTCGCCATTGACCGGAGTGGCGTTGACGGCCTGGGCAAACTCCGGATTGGCGGAGGCGTAGGGAAGGGAGAGGGGATACATGCCCTGAGGCACTTCATCGGCCGGGAAGCCGACCGCATCGGCCATGGCCAGTACCCGTTGCCCCAGAGAGGCCATGGTGCCACCACGGGCCAGGTTTTGCGGCCCGTTCACCAGATGAGGGCCCATGCCGGATTGGTAGTTGAGGGCGTACATGGCCTCTTCGGAGTACTCGTAGGATTCGATGCCAGCGGCGAAGTCGAACGGGGTCGGCTCATCGGCACGGTTGGCATCCAGCACGTCCAGATCCAGCCCCAGCGCTTCGGCCAGCGGCTCACCGGAGAGCTCGAATTCGGTATAGGCCAGCATGTTGGCGGCGGTATTGAATGTCTTGTCTTCGACCTTGACGGCAGCGTGTGCGGCGCCGCTGATCAGTGCGCAGGCGATCGCCTGAACCAGTACGGTTTTTCTCATGTCCCTTCTCACCATTGGTTGGTTTTATTATTGACGCTTCTCATGACGAATCTAAATGAGAATGGTCTGCATTATGCTGTGTTGAGGAGGACTTGAGAAGTAAAAAACCGCCCCATTCGGCTGCACGTTAAACCGGATGTGCGTTGTCGAAGAGGGCGGTTATCTGTTTATTGCGATGAAAGTGCCAGTGCGGCGGTGATCAGAGCACCTTGAACGGGATGACCAGACGGCCCGGCTCTACCTTGAGGGCTTCAACCTTGTCCTTGATCCTGGCTTCGTTCTTGCGGCTGCTGTCGAGGCGGTAGACCGGGGTCTGCGACAGGAACAGGGAGAGCGACTGATTGAAGGTGGGCAGCAGTGGGGTGAGGGCGGCCCCGATATCGGCCGGCTCGGTCTTGACCGAGATCAGTTCAAGGTCGCGCAGATAGATGGCGCCCTGATCGGCCACATAGTCGGGGCGGGCACTCAGGGCAAAGCGGATCTTCATCTGCTGGCTGCCAAGGGGGCTGCTCACCTGCAGGTCGCCAGCGGCGTCCAGCTCGATGCGATCCGCTTGTTTGCGGCCGATACGGCTCTGCATCTCATCCAGACGGATCTTGCTCGACATGATGCCGGGGATCCCCAGCTGTTTTTCAAAAGAGACCTGATCTTTGAGGTACTGGTTGATTTCGGCCTCGCTGACATTGTACTGGGTCAGGGAGCAGGCCCCCAGCAGCAGGGCGAGGGGGAGTAACAACAGCTGTTTCAACATGATGGATTCCGCTTGGACAAATATTATGGCGCTATCTTACGCGATAACGGGCGTGGAATGAGAGCCTCATACCGCGGCAAATCACGGACTTGCTGCATTCCCGGTTGTTTTTTGGCAACCGCCGGGTTCATCATCAACGGGTGAACCGAGTAGTGCCGATCGGTTGGCTGCAGGCGTTGGGCCACGTCTGAGCTGAGCAGCCTGAGCGGAGCACAAGAAGAGAATAGAGATCGAGGAGAGCGCAATGGTTCGGATGGGCAAGGTTGGCCGCAGGGTGCTGCTGTGGCTTGGCTGCATGATGGGGCTCTGGAGCCCGTCGCTGTGGGCCGAGGTGAAGGTGATCCCGGTCTTCGAGGCGCAGGCGGCGGTGCAGACCCTCAAGGAGATCTATCCCCAGCTGGGGGTAAGCGCCATGGGTAACCAACTGGTGCTGAGCGGGACGCCAGCCCAGCTGCAGGAGGCCGAAGCGACGTTGGCGCAGATCAACCAGCCGCCGCAAAGCCTGCTTATCGAGTGGCGGGTGGATGGGGCCGCCAGCGGTCAGCAACTGGGGGGCTCAATCAGTCGCGACGAGGCCAAGCGGCAGTGGCTGCTCGATGGCAACGCCCAACAGTACCAGCGCAGCCAGAACGACAGTTGGCAGGTGCGCGGGCTGTCGGGTCGTCCCGTGCTGCTGCAGATGGGCTCCTATCAACCGGTGACCTTCTATCAGTGGAACGGGGGCGCCGTGGTGGGGATGATGCCGCTGGTGAACGGCCTCTATGCCACGGCCACCTTGATTGGCGATCGGGTGCAGATTGCGCTGAGCAGCGAACAGGCGAGGCTGGAGCAGGGCACCATCAATCGTGGGCAGAGTGCCACCGAGGTGAGCGGGGCTCCGGGCCAGTGGCTGACGGTGGGGGAGCTCTCGACCAGTTCTGCGGATCAGGGGAGCAGCCTCGGCACCCAGCTACAGGGAGGGCGAGGCAGCCAGAGCGAGCGCCAGACCCTGCAGATCCGGGTTACTCGCCAATAGGTGTCAGCCCCGTCAGTGGGGCTGATCTGCGGCATATTCCCGTAGCTGGCGGCTGCGCAGCAGATACCAGAGTGACCAGAGGCTGGCGACCAGCACCAGTGCGGTGGGCCAGCTGAACGACCACTTCTGCAGATTGAGGCTGTGCAGTTGCATCAGCAGGCCGCTGACGGCAGAGCAGAGCAGCAGCAGCGGGCTGTGGCGCCTGAGCCAGGCGCGAATGCTGTGGGTCTGCTGATAGGTGCCCCCGCAGGCGAGCAACGCCAGGATGGCGGGGACGTCGGTCAGCAGGCTGATGTAGAGGGTGATTTTGTCCGGATAGAAGAGAGTCAGGATCTCGCTGCCGCTCTCGCGGGTGACGCCAGCCATCAGAAACAGCCAGACCGAGCGGGTCAGCAACAGGGCGATGGGCCAGAACCAGAGGGGCGGGCGCAACTGGCCGTGATCGTCATATCGGTGTTCGGGGTAGAGGGTCATGGTTGCCCGTTAGCCACTTGAATGGAGTGATGGAGGGGATATGGGGCGACGACGCGCCCTTTGCAAGGCGTTGGGATCAGCGCAAATTAATCGGGGGGCCATGCCCCCCAATCCATTTCTTCAGATATCGCAGCGCGCGTCGGCGGCGTTACAGCCATCCTTTGCGCTTGAAGAAGAGGCCGGTGCCCAGCGATGACATCACCATCAGCACCAGCGACATGGGATAACCATACTCCCAGGCGAGCTCCGGCATGCGGCCGAAGTTCATGCCGTAGATACTGGCGATCAGGGTCGGCGGCAGGAAGATCACGGCGGCAACCGAGAAGATCTTGATCACCTTGTTCTGCTCCAGATTGGTGACCCCCATGGAGGCCTCCAGCTGGAAGTTGATCTTGTCGAACAGGAACTGGGTGTGGGGCAAGAGAGATTCCACGTCGTGCAGCATCTCGTCGATCCACTTGTTCTGCTCCAGGCTCATGCGCTGGCGCAGGCTCCGTTTGAGGAAACGCAGGGCGCGGCGGGTATCGTGCAGGGAGAGACGGATCTGGCCGTTGGCCTCTTCCTGTGCCATCAACTCTTTGAGCATGGGGTTGATCTGATCCGGCTCGAAGATCTGATCGGCGGTGTTTTCCAAGGTCTTGTAACCATCCTCGATAAGGTCGGAGAGGTATTCCACCTTGAGGTTTTGCACCTCCAGCAGGATGTCGAGGGCATCCTCCACCTCCAGCCGATCCTGGCGCATATAGTGGCGCAGCAGGCGTACCAGCCCGATGTCATCTTCACGAATGCTGATCAGCAGGTTGTTGCGCAGGGTAAAGGAGACGTGGACACCCTTGGTGTCACGACCGATCCGCTGGGGAAACAGGGAGTGAATGTGCAGACCATCGGTATCCCAGTAGAAACGGGCGGATGCTTCGATGTCGTCGAGCTCTTCCTTGTCGGGAACCTCTTCCAGGAACAGGCCCGTCAACCATTCTCGCTCTGCCGTGTCCGGCTTGTAGGCATCCAGCCAGACCGTGTTGTCAGGTACTATGTCGTCAGGCCCGAGCGTGACTATGTCCAGCACCTTGTTATTGAGAATGTAGGCGGTGATCATCTGTCCCCCCTTAAAAAGTCATGGGTAATCAGGGATGGTTGCACAGGTCATGCGGCCTTAGATCGCTGAAGAAGGCGATCCCGTGGATAAGCAGATCGGGCCGATGGAAAACCTGAATGCGGCGAACTATACAGGGGCGGGCCGCGCTTGTCAGGGGCTATTCATCAGGGATCCAGCCTGTTTGTTCAAAAAAGCAGCGAGGTCGGATCACCTGAGCGGCCGTGCGGGGTAGAACCCGCCTTTGGCAGGGGGGAAGGATTTCTGAGGCTGCCTTTTGCTATCGTCCCGCTTCATCACATATTGGGATAGTAGGGCCCGGATCCCCCCTGTGGCGGCGTCCAGACGATGTTTTGGGGCTGAGCATCCTTGATGTCACCGCGTCTTGGTATCGCCGTATTCCATCACATATTCGGATAGTTGGGCCAGGATCCTCCTTGTGGCGGTGTCCAGAAGACATTTTGGGGTGAGCATCCTTTATATCACCGTATCTGGTATCGCCGTACTTCATTACATATTGGGATAGTTCGGCCCCGAGCCTCCTTGCGGTGGGGTCCAAATGATGTTTTGGCTGGGATCCTTGATATCGCAAGTCTTGCAGTGAATGCAGTTGGCGGCGTTGATCTGCAGCTTGGCCGCGCCTTCCGTTTCCAGCACTTCAAACACCCCGGCCGGGCAGTAGCGTTGGGCAGGTTCGGCCCAGGTGGGCAAATTGACCTCGACCGGAATATGCTCGTCCTGCAGCTTGAGGTGGCAGGGCTGATCCTCGTCGTGACTGGTGTTGGCGAGATACACAGACGAGAGCTTGTCAAAGCTCAGCTTGCCATCGGGTTTGGGATAATGGATGGGCTCGCAGCGGCTGGCCATGCGCAGCTGGCGGTAATCGGGCTCCTTATCGAGCAGTTTGAAGGGCGAGTTTGTGCCAAACAGCCGCTGCTCCAGCCAGTTGAAGGCACCGCCCAACCAGGGACCATAGCGGTGAAGAGCCGCGCCGAAGTTGCGCGCCGCCTTGAGCTCGCGGGCCAACCAGCTCTGTTGCAGCTCGTCGCCATACTGGGCCAGATCCCGTCCCCCCTCATCGCCACCCCGCAGTGCCATCGCGACGGTTTTTGCCGCCAGCATCCCCGATTTCATGGCGGTGTGGATCCCCTTGATGCGGGAAAAGTCGAGGGTGCCCGCATCACAACCGATGAGCAGGCCGCCCGGAAAGTGCATGCGGGGCAGGGCGTGCCAGCCCCCCTTGGTAATGGCGCGGGCGCCATAGCTGATGCGCTCCCCCCCTTGCAACTGGTCGGCGATAAGTGGGTGATGCTTGAGGCGCTGGAATTCGTCGAACGGGCTGAGCCAGGGATTCTGGTAGTTGAGATCGACAATCAGCCCGACCGCGATTTGATCCCCCTCCATCTGATAGAGATAGAAACCACCGTGGCTATTGCCGTCCCCCTGCTTGCCAAGGGGCCAGCCACTGCCGTGCAGCACTTGCCCCGCTTTGCCTTTACCTGCTGGCAGTTGCCATAGCTCTTTGAAGCCGATGGCGTAGTGTTGGGGTTGGGCGGGGTTTTCCAGATTGAAGTTGGCGATCAGCTGCTTACCGAGATGACCACGGGCCCCTTCGGCAAAGAGGGTGTAGCGGCCATAGAGCGCCATGCCGGGCACATGATCAGATTTTGGATTGCCCGCGCGATCCAGCCCCAGATCGCCGGTGATGACCCCCTTGACCCGGCCCGCCTCCATGATAAGTTCGCTGGCGGTAAACCCCGGGTATATTTCGACTCCCAGTTTTTCCGCCTGCTGGCCAAGCCAGCGGCAAAGGTTGCCGAGGCTGACGATGTGACAGCCGTCATTGTGCATCCGGGGCGGCACCGCCCAGGCGGGCAGTTGCAGGGAGCGTTGCTCGCTTTGCAGCAGATGCACCTGATCGTCGCTGACCGGCACGCCGAGCGGCGCTTGCTGCCAGCAATCCGGCAGCAGCTCTTGCAAGGCGACGGGATCAAACAGGGCGCCGGAGAGCAGATGGGCGCCAATTTCGGCCCCTTTCTCCAGCAGACAGACAGAGAGAGTGGCATCCTGCTGTTTTAGGGCGATGGCGGCAGTGAGCCCCGCCGGACCGCCACCGACGATGACGACATCAAATTCCATTGCTTCCCGTTCCATCTTGCCTCTGCGCTCTGGTTGGCTTAGGGTAGTGCTGGTAGTTTACGTAAACGTAAAGCGGTTGTAAGCAAAACTGAGCAAGAAAAAGCAAAAAATCAGGCAAAAGCGCACTGCAACAAACGCAGAGGCACACTAATGAATTCAATCCAAACAGACGAGGCATGACCCCATGAAGCTGCTGGTCGCAATCAAACGGGTAGTCGACTACAACGTCAAGATCCGGGTGAAGGGAGACGGCTCCGAAGTGGAGCTCGCCAATGTGAAGATGGGGATCAACCCCTTTTGTGAAATTGCGGTGGAGGAGGGGGTCAGGCTGCGGGAAGCCGGGGTCGCCAGCGAGCTGGTGGTGGTGACCTTCGGCCCGGACGCGGCGGCCGAGCAGCTGCGCCATGCGCTGGCGCTGGGAGCGGATCGGGCGCTGCACTATGTGACAGACGAGACGCTCGAACCGCTGACCGTCGCCCGCGCCTTGCACAAGGTGTGTGAGCAGGAGCAGCCGGGTCTGGTGCTGCTCGGCAAGCAGTCCATCGATTCGGACAACAATCAGGTGGCCCAGATGCTGGCTGCCCTCAATGAGTGGCCGCTGGCGACCTGCGTGTCCGCCCTCAAGGTGGAAGCGGGTGAGCTGCTGGTGACCCGCGAAATCGACGGTGGACTGGAGACCCTCGGCATGCCGCTGCCTGCAGTGGTGAGCGCCGATCTGCGTTTGAATGAACCGCGTTTTGCTTCGCTGCCCAACATCATGAAGGCCAAGCGCAAGCCGCTTGATAGCGCCCCGTTCTCGACACTCGCCGTTGAGGTGGCCAACCAGACCCGTTTGCTCGGGGTGATGGCGCCGCCAGCTCGCAGCGCCGGGATCAAGGTGGGCTCGGTGGACGAGCTGGTGGACAAACTCAAACACGAAGCGAAGGTGCTGCCATGAGCGTGCTGATCATTGCCGAACATCATCAGGGCCATCTGGCCGACAACGTGGCACAACTGGTCACCGCCGCCGCATCCATCGGCGGTCAGGTCGATCTGCTGTTGCTGGGTCAGGGGCTGACCGAGGCGGGTGAACAGGCGACTGCCATCGGCGGTGTCGACAAGGTGTTGCTTGCCGAGCATCCCCTGCTGGCCGACGGGTTGCTGGATGGGGTCGACAAGCTGCTGGCCCGCTGGTGTCAGGGGTACAGCCACTGCCTGATGGCGGCGAGCGCCATGGGCAAGGCACTGTTGCCACAGGTGGCGGCGCGGCTCGGGGTTGAGATGCTCTCCGAGGTGATCGGCATCGAAAGCAGCGATACCTTCCTGCGCCCCATCTATGCGGGTAATGCCATTGCCAGAGTGGCAAGCTCTGCACCGGTCAAGGTGATGACGGTGCGGGCCACCGCGTTTGCCAAGGCGGCGACGGGCGGACAGGCTCTTATCGAACGCTTGGCTGTACCCGAATTTGCGGGCCGTACCCGGCTGGTAGAGCGCCGAGCGGTGCGCTCCAGCAGGCCTGAACTGACCGCTGCCCGGGTGGTGGTCTCCGGTGGCCGCGCCCTTGGCTCCAAAGCGCAATTTGCCCTGATTGAGGCGCTGGCCGACAAGCTGGGTGGCGCGGTGGGGGCGTCGCGGGCCGCCGTTGATGCTGGATATGTCGCCAACGACCTGCAAGTGGGGCAGACCGGCAAGGTGGTGGCGCCCGAGCTCTATATCGCGGTCGGTATTTCGGGGGCTATCCAGCATCTGGCGGGGATGAAGGAGTCAAAAGTGATCGTGGCCATCAACAAGGACAGCGATGCCCCCATCTTTCAGGTGGCGGACTATGGGCTGGTGGGGGATCTCTTCACCCTGCTGCCGGAGCTCACCGCCAAACTGTAAATTTGTCAGAAACGGCGCAGCTGTGGCCGTTTATGCGCTCTGCCTGCCATTTCTGTGCATGTTCCCTGCAAGCCCTGACCTGTTCAGGGCTTTTTCTACTGCAAGGGGGATGCAGAGTGACGGTAAAAGGTTGAGCCTGCTCCCAAAAAGCCTTTGATCCGCTGGCGGCTCTTGTGTAAAACCTGACAAGTCATCGATTACTCTCATCCACTCACGGAAAGCGTCATGAGCAAACAGATTTACAACTTCTGCGCCGGCCCCGCCATGCTGCCGGTTGAAGTCATGGAGCGCGCCCAGCGCGAATTTTGTAATTTTCAGGGGCTGGGAGCCTCGGTCATGGAGCTTTCCCATCGCGGCAAGCCCTACATGGCGGTGGCCGAGAAGGCTGAAGCGGATCTGCGATCCCTGCTGGCGGTGCCGGACAACTACAAGGTGCTGTTCATGCACGGTGGTGGTCGCGGCCAGTTCTCCGCCGTGCCCATGAACCTGCTGGGCGGTGCCAACAAGAAGGCGGACTTCCTGCTGACCGGCGTCTGGTCCCAGAGCGCGGTGGATGAAGCCAAAAAGTATGGCGATATCCAGACCTTCCAGGGGGTTGCCAAGAACGCGCAGGGGATCTCTCGCCTGCTGCCGACCCCGGCGTTTCGCGCCGATGCAGCTTATGTTCACTACTGCCCGAACGAAACCATCGACGGTATCGAGATGTTCGACATCCCGGCCACCGGCGAGGTGCCGCTGGTGGCGGATCTCTCCTCCACCATTCTCTCCCGTCCCATCGACGTGAGCCGCTTTGGCATCATCTATGCCGGTGCCCAGAAGAATATCGGGCCGTCCGGGCTTGCCATCGCCATCGTACGCGATGATCTGCTGGATCAGGCCAGAGCCGATGTGCCATCGATTTTTGACTATCAGCTCACTGCCAAGAACGACTCCATGTTCAACACTCCGCCCACCTACGCCTGGTATCTGGCCGGCCTGGTGTTCGAGTGGCTCAAGGAGCAGGGTGGCCTCGAGGCGATGGAGGCACGCAACAAGGAGAAGGCCGATTTCCTCTACGGCTATCTCGATCAGTCGAGCTTCTATGGCAATCAGGTGGATGTCAGCTGCCGTTCGCGGATGAACATCCCGTTCCAGCTGAAAAATTCCGAGCTGGACAAGCAGTTCCTGGCTGAATCTGAGGCCGCTGGTCTGCTGGCCCTCAAAGGGCACCGCATTGTCGGTGGCATGCGTGCCAGCCTCTATAACGCCATGCCGCTGGAGGGAGTGAAGGCCCTGGTGAGCTTTATGGATGGCTTTGCCAAGCGTCACGGTTAAAGGCTGAACGTTTGCCACCAAAGACGCCGGGGAGACCCCGGCGTCTTTTTTTCAACAGAACCAGCGCGCTGGCGTTTGCCGTGCGATTTCCCCTGAAAGTGCCCTTGCCGAGCGGGACGCAGGCTGTTAACGTCCGGACAGGCGTTTATTTTGAGATAGCACAGGAAGTCTATGAATTCGTTGCGTTTGGAACCTATTTCTCGTGTGGCCGGTGAGGTTAATCTGCCCGGCTCCAAGAGTGTCTCTAACCGTGCGTTGCTGCTGGCGGCGCTGGCCCGTGGCACCACCCGTCTGACCAACCTGCTCGACAGCGATGACATTCGTCACATGCTGGCGGCGTTGACCCAGCTCGGGGTCAAGTACAAGCTCTCCGCCGACAAGACCGAGTGCACCGTGCACGGTCTGGGTCGCAGCTTTGCGGTGAAAGATCCGGTCAATCTGTTCCTCGGCAACGCCGGTACCGCCATGCGTCCGCTCTGCGCCGCGCTGTGTCTCGGCTCCGGTGAATATACTCTGGGCGGCGAGCCGCGCATGGAAGAGCGTCCCATCGGCCATCTGGTGGATGCCCTGCGTGAAGCGGGTGCCCATATCCAGTACCTGAAAAAAGATGGCTATCCGCCGCTGGTGGTGGATGCCAAGGGGCTGTGGGGCGGCGATGTGCACGTCGATGGCTCCGTTTCCAGCCAGTTCCTGACTGCCTTCCTGATGGCGGCGCCGATGGCGGCCGGTGATACCCGGATCCACATCAAGGGAGAGCTGGTCTCCAAGCCCTACATCGACATCACCCTGCACATCATGAAGCAGTTCGGGGTGGTCATCGAACACGACAACTACAAGCTGTTCTACATCAAGGGCAACCAGACCTATATCAGCCCGGGTGACTTTCTGGTGGAAGGGGATGCCTCCAGCGCCTCCTACTTCCTCGCGGCGGGCGCCATCAAGGGCAAGGTGCGGGTCACCGGCATCGGCAAGCACAGCATTCAGGGGGATATCCACTTCGCCGACGTGCTGGAGAAGATGGGCGCACGCATCACCTGGGGCGATGATTTCATCGAGGCTGAGCAGGCGCCGCTGCACGGGGTGGATATGGACATGAACCATATTCCCGATGCAGCCATGACCATCGCCGTTGCCGCGCTGTTTGCCGAGGGGCCGACCTCCATTCGTAACATCTACAACTGGCGGGTAAAGGAGACCGATCGTCTGCACGCCATGGCAACCGAGCTGCGCAAGCTGGGCGTCGAGGTGGAAGAGGGGAATGACTTCATCACCGTGACCCCGCCGACCCAGCTCAAGCACGCCGAGATCGATACCTACAACGATCACCGGATCGCCATGTGCTTCTCGCTGGTGGCGCTGTCGGATACCCCGGTCACCATTAATGATCCCAAGTGCACCTCGAAGACCTTCCCGGATTACTTCGACAAGCTGGCCAGTATCAGCCAGCGTGGCTGATCACTGACAAACCCGTCATCACCGACGCTTCGGGCCCGCGCTGAGCGGGCCTTTTTGCCTTCCTCACCTGTATCGCCATTTCGTCTAGCATCATTTAAATAACTTGCAAGGTTGTCGCGCAAAATAGTTTTGTGATTGCTGTAATTTCCTATTTACACATGCGCTGTCGCGGGCTATGTTGAGATTTCTTAATCGCAGTCATCTAGCAGGAAGCCTTGTCATGCAGCATCAAACCGACGACGTTCGTATCAGTGAAATCAAAGAGTTATTACCCCCGGTTGCGGTGCTTGAGAAGTTTCCGGCTACCGAGGTGGCCTCGTCTACCGTGTTTGAATCCCGTCAGGCCATCCACAATATCCTGGCCGGCGAAGATGAGCGTCTGTTGGTGGTGATCGGTCCTTGCTCCATCCATGATCCGGTTGCCGCGCTGGAGTACGGCAAGCGCCTCAAGGCGTTGCGCGACGAGCTGAAAGATCAGCTGGAGATCGTGATGCGGGTCTACTTCGAAAAACCGCGCACCACAGTGGGCTGGAAGGGGCTGATCAACGATCCGTACCTCGACAATAGCTGCAAGATCAACGACGGTCTGCGCATTGGTCGCAAGCTGTTGCTGGATCTCAACGACATGGGACTGCCAACCGCCTCCGAGTTCCTCGACATGATCACCCCGCAATATGTGGCGGATCTGATGAGCTGGGGCGCGATCGGTGCCCGTACCACCGAATCCCAGGTACACCGCGAGCTGGCCTCCGGTCTCTCCTGTCCGGTGGGCTTCAAGAACGGCACTGACGGCACCATCAAGGTGGCCATCGATGCCATTGGTGCCGCCAGTGCGCCGCACCACTTCCTGTCGGTCACCAAATACGGTCACTCCGCCATCGTGGCGACCCGCGGCAACCCGGACTGTCACATCATCCTGCGCGGTGGTCGTGAGCCGAACTACAGCGCCGCCCATGTCAGCGAGGTAGTGAAAGGGCTGGAGAAAGCCGGTCTGCCGCAGAAGGTGATGATCGACTTTAGCCACGCCAACAGCAGCAAGCAGTTCAAGAACCAGATGGTGGTGGCCGAAGATGTGGCCGATCAACTGCGTGCCGGCAGCAAGGCGGTGTTTGGCGTCATGGTAGAGAGCCATCTGGTGGAAGGTCGTCAGGACCTGGTGGAAGGGTGTGAACTCACCGTCGGTCAGAGCATCACAGATGCCTGTATCGGTTGGGCCGATACCGAAGTGCTGCTGCGCAATCTGGCGGATGCCGTCGCAACCCGCAACGCCCGTTAAAGCATGCTCTGCGGCATTGTTGATAGTGAACACGCAAGGCCGTAGTTGAGCGAAGCCAAATCCAGAAAGCAGAAGCGCGACCCTCGGGTCGCGCTTTTTCGTTGGTGACGTGGATTACCAGCGGTAGGTTTTCAGCAGCGCTTCCAGTTTCTGACACTGCTCCACCAACTGGATGCTGGCGAGGTTGGCGGCGTGCGCCTGACCCAGGGTGTCGTTGGAGGTGTTGCGGATGTCGCTCACCGAACTGTCCACCTCACTGCAGACCCGGTCCTGCTCTTCGGCGGACTGCGCCATCTGGGCATTGAGGTCGTTGATGCGGGCGATGCGCTCGATGATGTTCTGCATGGCCGCCAGGGTCTCCTCGGTCTTGCTGATGCTCTCACCGGCTTTGCTTTTTGCATCCCCGATCACCGTAACCGCGCTTTGGGCCTCTTTTTGCAGGGTGGCGATCATCTGGGAGATCTCTTCGCTGGCGGCGCGGCTGCGGTTGGAGAGGGCTCGTACTTCATCGGCTACTACCGCAAAGCCACGACCTTGCTCGCCCGCACGGGCTGCTTCAATGGCGGCGTTGAGGGCCAGCAGGTTGGTCTGATCGGCAATCCCCTTGATCACCTCGAGCACACCGTCAACCGCCAGGCAGCGGCTGTCGAGCTGCTGGATCACCTGATCCACCCGATCTATTTCTGCCGACATTTCGCCCATGTCGGTGATGGAGTGCTGGGCGAGGCGGCTGGTGTCGGCGGCATCCTGATTGGTGAGGGCGGAGAGCTCGGCGCTGTGGCGGGCATGTTCGCGCACCTCATGGGAGCTGGCGGCCAGCTCGCTCACGGCGGCGGCGACCTGAGTGGTCATCCCTTCTTGCTGGCGGGCCGAGTTTTCGGTCTGGGTCGCCACCTGACGGATCTGGTTCGACTCCTGATAGAGCTGATGGGTTGCCCCTTCGACCTCCTGCAGACTGTGGCGAAAGCCCTGCACCATGTCATTGACGGCGCGGGTCATCTGGCCCAGTTCATCCCGGCTGTGATTCGTCAGCGGGAGGGCGAGGTTGCGCTCCTTGGCCATCTGGATCATGGTGAGCTGCAACTGGCGCAGCGGGCGTTTTACGTAGCGTTGCAACACCCACCAGAGCAAACCAAAGCCGATGCTGAAGACGGCGGCCAGACTGCCGCTCAGGATCAGGTTGTTGTGGCGGATCTCGCCGAAGGTATGGCTGAGGTCGTAACTGATCCGCACCGCGCCCATTACGGTCCCTTCATTGACCTGATGACAGGTTGTGCACTGGGTGCCGCGATACTCCTTGTAGGCTTTGAACGGTTTGATCAGGGTGAGCCGGTTACCCTGCTGCTCCATAATGGTCTCTCCCTGATTGATGGCTCGCTCATCGAGGGGATCCTGCGCTTTCTGATCCGGGTGACCCGGGCCAAACAGGTTGCTGACGGCCGGGGCGCGGATCAGGCGAGCCTCGACGATGCCCGCTTCACTCTTGAGCTTGGTCTGCACGATTTGCCGGTTGGCCATGCCACCGGTCATCATCAGGACGTTGAGCTGATCCATATAGGTGTTGGCGGCACTCTCCACTTTTTCGCCCGCCAGCCGGATGGCGAGATCCCGTTGCAGCCAGGCGGAGAGTTCGAAGCAGAGGCCAAAGGTGGTGCTGATGACCAGCGCAAGGGGAAGGAAGATTTTCCAGTTCAGGGAGAGGTTATGCATGTTGGGCAAGTTCCAGGCGCTCGGTGTTGTTATGTGATCCCGTATCGCCTTGATCGTAGACGAAGAAATGGCGGAAGATGGTTCTCTATCGGCACACCATAACCGCTCTTTAGTAAATAATCTGTTAAGCAGATCGGTAATGCAGGTTGCCAAAATGACCTCGTCGAGGTGCGCGGCTCTGCGGGTTGATCCAGAACAAATTGCAGGTAACGATAATTGTTATCATTGTCATTATTTGCTGAATAGTGACCACCATGATTCTGACCCCTTCAATGACCGGCATTGCCTCGCCGGATCCCCTCAAGTTTGCCTTTAGCGCCAAGACCTCGGCTCACGCCAGTCGGGGAGGGATGCGCCCCTTCCCGCTGGATGAGGCTGGCTGGCAGAGCTGGTGGCAGCGAGAGAGTGAAGCTGAGGAGCGCGCCCTCTATATCCATATTCCGTTTTGCCGCAAGCGCTGCAGTTTCTGCAATTTCTTTGAAAATGGCGCCAATCCAGCGCGGATCAACCGCTACGTCAACGCCCTCTGCGCCTCCCTTGCGCAGGCAGCGGACACCCCGCTGGCGCAGAGCATGCCATTTTCAGCCGTCTATGTGGGGGGCGGCACACCGACCGACATGAGCGCCGGCGAGTTGGCCATGCTGGCCGCCGTGATCCGCCGTTTTCCGCTGGCGGCCGATGCCGAAGTGACGCTGGAGGGGCGCCTAAACGGTTTTGACGATGAGAAATGGCAGGCGGCGCTGGCGGGCGGGTTCAACCGCTTCTCGTTCGGGGTGCAGAGCTTTGATAGCCGGGTCCGCCAGCAGGCGGCCCGTTTCGATGACAGGGAGACGTTGCTGGCTCGCCTTGGCGAGCTGACCCGGGATGATGCGGCTGTGATCGTGGCTGACCTCATCTTCGGTCTACCCGGTCAGGATGATGCCGTATGGCAGCAGGATATCCGCGATGTGATGGCGAGCGGTGTGCACGGGGTCGATCTCTACCAGCTGATCGCCATGCAGGGCACCAATCTGGAGCGGGCGCAAGAGAAGGGCTGGCTCGCCGATGGCCAGCAGCGGGCGGCCATGTATGCCTATGGCGGCGCGCAACTGGAAGCCCACGGCTGGGAGCGCCTCTCTTGCAGCCACTGGCGGCGCAGCCCGGCCGAGCAGAGCCGTTATAACCAGATGGCCAAGCGCTGCGCCGAGATCCTCCCCTTTGGCGCCGGTGCGGGGGGCAGTATTCTTGGTCACGGCTTGATGTATGGCCGGGATCTGGCCCCTTGGCACGACGCGCTGGCCAACGGCAAGCGGGCGCCTGGGATGGTGATGGGGCGCAACCCCAATGCGCGGATGGATGGTCTGCTGCGCGGCGCCCTCGACAGCGGCGTGCTGGCGCTGGATCGTCTGCCTGCGCCTTTGCTGACCCATCTGATGCCGCTCTTTGCCGCCTGGCAGCAGCACGGGCTGGCGGAGATAGAGAGCGCACGGCTGCAACTCACCCTCGCCGGGCGCTTCTGGAACGTCAATATGCAGGCCGGGCTGTTCGAATTTTTGCAGCTCAATCCGCTCGATGGTTCAGCGCCGCCCAGCAATGACGCCGCCGCGGTGCGCCATTCGCTGGTCTGAGCCTTGCGCGGATCCGTGCGTGCCATTCATAACGAAAGAGGGAGCCTTGCAGGCTCCCTCTTTGGGCTTGGCAGATACAGCCGTACGAGCTTACTCGTCGCTGTTGTCCTGATAGCTGTCGCGCATCGCCTTGGGCAGGCGGCGCATCGGGGTAAAGCCGATATCCTCGCCCACCACTTCCCGCTTGCGGGACTTGTTTTGAGGAGACTGAGCTGGCTTCTTGGCGGCATCACCCTTGGCTTTGCCCTTACCTGCGGCAGGCTTGCCTTTGGCATTGCTCTTGGCGTTGGCATGGCCGCGCTCACGGGGCGGGTTCTGCACCGGTTTGCTGCCCGGCAGGGTCTGGCGACTCGGCTTGCCGCTGGGCTCGTACCCTTCCAGGATCTCCACGGTCAGGGATTGGCCGATCAGCGCCTCGATGGCCTTGAGCTGACCCAGCTCGTCATGGCTGACCAGCGAGATCGCCTCGCCACCGCGACCGGCACGACCGGTACGGCCGATACGGTGGATGTAATCCTCTGCCATCTGGGGCAGTTCGAAGTTGATCACGTGGGGCAGCTGATCGATATCGAGCCCGCGAGCGGCGATATCGGTCGCCACCAGCACCCGCACCTCGCCACTGCGAAAATCGGCCAGCGCCCGGTTGCGGGCTCCCTGGCTCTTGTCACCGTGGATCGCCACGGTATTGAGGCCATCTTTTTGCATCTGCTGGGCGAGGCGGTCGGCGATCTGCTTGGTGCGAACAAACACCAGCACCCGCTGCCAGTTGCCACGGCCAATCATGTGGGAGAGCAGCTCGCGGCGGCGTTCCCGATCCACCTGAATGATGCGCTGGGTCACCTGCTCGGCGGCGGTGTTGCTCGGATCCACCTCGATCAGGGTGGGATCGTTGAGCAGGTCATCGGCCAGCGCCTTGATCTCGTTGGAGAAAGTGGCGGAGAAGAGCAGGGTCTGACGCTCTGCAGGCAGCGCCTTCATGATGCGGCGGATGTCGACGATGAAGCCCATGTCGAGCATGCGATCCGCTTCATCCAGCACCAGCACTTCCAGCTCGCTCAGGGTCAGGGCGCCCTGGGTCAGCAGATCCAGCAGACGGCCCGGGGTGGCGACCAGAATGTCGACACCCAGCTTGATGGCGTCCAGATTGGGTTTGATGCTGACGCCGCCGTAGGCGATCAGCGTCTTGAACGGTAGGTGGTGGGCATACTTGATGATGCTCTCGCCCACCTGGGCCGCCAGTTCGCGGGTCGGGGTCAGTACCAGTGCGCGCACCTGACGACGGCCACGGCCGTGGTTGGCCAGCAGACGCTGCAACATCGGCAGGGTGAAACCGGCCGTTTTGCCTGTGCCTGTCTGAGCGCCGCCGAGCACATCCTGACCGGCCAGAATGGCCGGAATCGCTTGCTGCTGGATGGGGGTTGGCTGTTCGTAACCCAGCTCCTTGACGGCCCGCAGAATATGCGGAGACAGACCCAGTTCGTTGAATGACATGTTCGAGAGACACTCCTGAGATGAGCCTTTGGCTCAACGGGTGGCCAGCACTTTGGGGCCAGCCACGGTATGGAAAAGATAGTGGGGCCGTAATATAGCAAAATAGCGGCCGCTGCGCAGTAGCTGTCGTACCGGCCGCCACACAATCATTCAATGCAGTAGCGCAACACGCGTCGGGCGATTCAGAGCATCTCGCGGATCTGCTCGGCCAGGTTCTCCGGTTTGGCCTGGGGGGCGAAGCGGTCCACCACATTTCCCTCCTGGTCGATCAGGAACTTGGTGAAGTTCCATTTGACGTTTTCCAGCCCCAGAAAACCCGGTTTCTGTTTTTTAAGCCACTGGTAGAAGGGGTGGGCATGCTCGCCGTTGACATCGCACTTGGCCATGATGGGGAAGGTGACCGGATAGTCGAGGGAGCAGAAGCGGGCAATTTCGTCCGCATCCCCCGGCTCCTGATTGCCAAACTGGTTGCAGGGGAAGCCCAGGATCACCAGCCCCTTGGGGCCGAGTTCCCGATAGAGGGCTTCCAGCCCTTCATATTGGGGGGTAAAGCCGCAGCGACTGGCGACATTGACCACTAGTACCACCTTGCCCGTCAGCTGGGCCAGCGGATAGGGGGTGCCATCCAGTCGTTGCAATGTGAGATCGGGCAGAGGCATAAGCAGATCCTTCTATTGGTTGTCCGCGAGGTGTTCGGTCGGTTGTGGCGATAGATGTCGGATGAATAGCGTAATGGTACTGGAGTACGGTATCGGTTGGCTCTTTTGGCGGCAAGAGACCCGCACTCTCTCTTCCCCTTGATTGCAAGGGCCATCACAGTTTCGACAGCCAATACGCCGTCCGGTGGGGCGGGATCACAACTGGCGACAAAAAGCGGGGAAGCGGGCGACAAATCGCGTATTGATGGTGGGACTTCTCAAGAGAAGCAAACCGGTTTGAGACTTGGCCGGTAAGTCGCTAAAAAGCGCCCTCTCTCCACTCATTGTGAGCCAATCTTGGACTATCAAGCTGCCATGGATGCCATTTACACCCGGGGATGGGTGATAGTGGATGATTTTTTGACCGCCGCCGAGGTGGATGCCCTCAAAGCCTGTTTGCCAGGCGAATGGCAACCGGCCGGGATCGGCCGTGACGCCCTGCACCAGGGCAATCCTGATATTCGCCGTGATCAGATCCACTGGCTGGAGCCCTCCCTCGGTGCGTCGGTGGCCGACTACCTCGCCCGGATGGAGTCCCTGCGTCTTGCCGCCAACCGGATGTTGATGCTGGGGCTGTTTGACTACGAGGCCCACTTCGCCCGCTATCGCAGCGGCGATTTTTACGCTACCCATCGCGATGCCTTTGCCGGTCGCTCCAACCGCCGCCTTACTTCGGTCTTCTACCTCAACAACGACTGGCAGCCAGAAGCCGGTGGGTTGCTCCGCTTCTATGACAACGACGAGCAGTTTCTGATGGATGTCAGCCCCAAAGGGGGGCGGCTGGTGCTGTTTCTCTCCGAGGAGTTTCCCCACGAGGTACTACCCGCCAACCGCGAGCGCTACAGCATCGCCGGCTGGTTTCGGGTCAATGGCAACGGGATGGGACGGGTCGATCCCCCGCGCTGAGGGGCAATGTGTCCCGATTTTGACACAGGGGAGACTTTTCACTGCAAGAAGTGGGGTCATGGGTCTCCCATCAGCTGACAAGGGTTGATCTCCCTTGCTACACTGGCGCGCACTTATGTTCGTATCTGGCTTCGTCCGGTTTTATGGTGGTTGGCTTATCAAATGGTCATGACGAGGCCGCTTTTCCCAAGGGATCACATCTAATGAAGAACATGCATGTCTTGCTGCTGTGCGGCGGCGGTGGCTCCGAGCACGAAGTTTCTCTGCGCAGCGCCAATTTCCTCGAGCAACAACTGGGCCTTCTGCCCGGTGTCGAAGTGACCCGCGTCGAGATGTTCGCCGATCGCTGGCTCAGTGCCGATGGCCGCGAGTGCAAGCTGGGGCTCGACAAGCTGCTTTCGTTTGACAGCGTGGCCCGTCCGGTAGATTACGTGGTGCCCTGCATCCACGGCTATCCGGGTGAGACCGGCGATCTGCAATCCTTCCTCGAACTGGCCGGATTGCCTTATCTCGGTTGCGATGCCGAGGCGAGCAAGATCTGCTTCAACAAGATCAGCACCAAGCTGTGGCTCTCTGCCATCGGCATTCCCAACACCCCTTACCTGTTCCTGACCGAGCAGAACGACGCGGCGCTGAGCGATGCCAAAGCCGCGCTGGCCAAGTGGGGCAAGGTCTTTATCAAGGCGGCCTCCCAGGGCTCTTCCGTTGGTTGCTACTCTGCCAGCAACGAAGCGGATCTGGTGAAAGGCATTGCCGATGCTTTCGGTTACTCCGAGCAGGTACTAATCGAGAAAGCGGTCAAGCCGCGCGAGCTGGAAGTGGCGGTTTACCAGTACGGTGACGAGCTGGTGGCGACTTATCCGGGCGAGATCTGTGTGCCGCAGGACAAGTTCTACACCTATGAAGAGAAGTACAGCAGCGCCAGCCACACCGAGACCAGCCTCAAGGCACAAGGGCTGACCCAGGCACAGGCCGATGCGATCCACGTGTATGCCCTCAAGGCGTTCCGTCAGCTGAAACTGACCCATCTGTCGCGCATCGACTTCTTCCTGACCGAGGAGGGCGAGATCCTGCTCAATGAAATCAACACCTTCCCGGGCATGACCTCCATCTCCATGTTCCCGAAACTGCTGGAGCATCACGGTCACCGCTTTGCCGACTACCTTGAGCAGATCCTGCGCAAGGCCAGCTAAGCGGGTCGCTCTCGCTGACAGGTGTTAATACCGTTCCAATAAAAATCCCCGCCAACCGGCGGGGATTTTTTTATACAGGCATGACCGGGGCACCAGCTGCCAGTGAGGCGCAGCACCGGGTCGCGGCTCAAGAGCGCGGGTTACGGCTTAATTCCCTCGACCCGTACCTGCAAGCTCCCTTGCGCCAGGGTGGTGATGAGTTGGTCGCCACTGTTGACCTGATCGGCGCGATTGATGACTTCGCCACGCGCAGTGCGGGTGATGGAGTAGCCGCGACCCAGGGTGGCAAGCGGGCTCACTCCGTCAAGGCGGGCGGTGAGCATGGCGAGGCGGTGGCTCGCAAGGTCTTGCCGTTTTGCAATCAGGGCATGGAGCCGCTCTTCGGCCAGCTGGTGGCGGCGCTTGCCAGCAGCCAGCAAGCGCTCCGGGCTCTTGCCTTGCAGGCGCAGCTCAAGATTGGCGAGGCGCCGCTCTCCCTGATGCAGCCGCTGGCGAAGCAGCTGCTGCAAACGGGCAGAAAGTTCGTCTAGGCGCTGGGATTGCTGTTCCAGCCGCCGCTTCGGATCCTGATGGTCGAGCCGTTTTTGCAGCAGGATGAAATCGTGACGGGCGGCGGTCTGGCGGCGACTCATCGCCTGCAGCAGTCGCTGCTTGAGATGGGCGAGGCGCTGGATGCGGGCCTGATTGTCCGGCGCCACCAGTTCGGCGGCCGCCGACGGGGTTGGGGCGCGCAAGTCGGCGGCAAAGTCGCTGATGGTGACATCCACCTCGTGGCCCACCGCGCTGATAACCGGAATGGCGGAGTGGGCAATGGCGCGCGCCACCGCCTCTTCGTTGAAGCACCAGAGATCTTCGAGGGAACCGCCGCCGCGCCCGACGATCAGCACATCCACCTCGGCGCGCTGGTTCGCTTTGGCGATCGCCGCGACAATCTGGCTGATGGCGGCGCTCCCCTGCACCTGGGTCGGGTAGATAAACACCGGCAGATCCGGCGCACGGCGTTTGAGCACCGTCAGCATATCGTGCAAAGCCGCACCGGTGGCGGAGGTGATGAGGCCCACCGCGCGCGGTTCGCGGGGCAGCGGCCGCTTGCGGCTCTCGTCAAACAGCCCCTCGGCGCCGAGGCGGCGTTTGAGCTCTTCAAAACGCAGGGCCAGCACGCCATCGCCAGCGGGCTGCATCGACTCGATGATCAGCTGGTAGTCGCCGCGCGGCTCGTAGAGCGAGACCCGCGCCTGCACCAGTACCTGCATGCCATCCTGCGGGCGAAACGTCACCCGCCGGTTGTTGCCCTTGAACATGGCGCAGCGCACCTGCGCCCCCAGATCTTTGAGCGAAAAGTACCAGTGGCCGGAACTTGGCATCGCCAGATTGGATAGCTCGCCGGTCAGCCACACCAGCCCCAGATCCTGCTCCAGGATCATGCGCACGGCGCTGTTGAGGCGGGTGACGGTAAAGACCTGCTGCTCGCGGCCGTTCGCCGCACTGGATGGGGTATATCGGTTCAATGGCGTACCTGTGGTCTGCCCTGGCGGGGCCGGAATAAAACGATGGTGGCTATCTTACCCCAGAGCGCGGCAGGAGCCGAGCCCGGACATCTTGTTTGGCTAGCTTGTCAGAGCGTGACTCGGCGCTGTCGCGTTGAAGGGCGCAAACCGGTGGCGTTTGATGCGGGTATCAATCAGGCCACCGGTTAAATTGATGCAAGGGCAAAATCTGATGGCGATCAGTTGTGCCGAACACGGACTCAAGCCCAGGGGGCGATCAGATGGAGGAGCTCTGTTGTGACAGTGCCAAGCATGGCACGACCCGGATCGCTCATGGTTAACCCGCACAGCAGAAGCAGATTCATGAAAACTGTTGCCCAGAATACCTGGCGAAATTCCACTTTGGCTGATTTATGCCTGAGCAGCTGTTGGGCAGAGAGGGCGCCAGGCCAACCACCGAGCAGGGCCAGCAGATGCAGGGTGCTCTCTTGAGTACGCCAGTGGTTATTTTGGGCGGCATGTTTGTCAATGGCATAGGCAATAAACGTAATAATGCTCAGGGATATATAGACGATGAGGATGAGCGCCGGAATACGCTGAAACAGGGTGAGTGCAAATATGCTTGATATAAACAGTAGTGGCCATATCAGACTGACGTTACTGCCCCCTCTCTTTCTTTGAAGTGATCATTCATGGGGAAACGAGACATTGACTGCATTACTGCGTTGCCGACTATCTTTCTCTACTTCATAAATAACCAGATCGCCATTGGCGGGTCGTCGTGCTCTCGATTTGAATGACTTGATATGAATGAATGTGCGTTCACCTCCGCCATTAGGCTCGACGAATCCATATCCCTTGTCATCGTTCCACTCAGAAATCTTTCCTTGAAATCTCATATATATGCCCGCGATGGTTGATTGATATCTATGGACTGTGTTTCATGCACTGAAATAAGCATGTCAGAGTGGCAAACTCGTTATTCTGCCGGGTTTGGTTTCACCCGCAGAATATAGTCGCTGTTGCCCCGTTTTTTCGGTGCTTGACCTCTCTTGTTAGTGGCCAGGGTGGGCCAATACGAGCATGGTCACCTCATGGCACTGCAGGGTATCTTACGAGACCACCTCTTCCGGCTGCCACAACTTTTGCGTGTGTGTGACGGGAATTGTTTGATTTGTTGCGCCAGCGCAACAACTGCCAACATGGCGACTTGCCTGGCGTGTTAACGAGTGCATTGCGATGCAATGGAATGCTGGGTTATCTGGGTCTGTTTTGCTGCAGGATTGGGAGGAGGGCAGGAGGTTGCCAATCTGCCTCCGGGGGAAATTCATCAGGGGCATTTTGCATAAAACCCCATTCGCTCAACTCTTTTGCCACAAAACGGCCATTTTTGGAGAGAAAGTCTTGGTTTTTTAGCCTCTTGGCCGCCTAAAAGAGGGCTACGCCATAAAAAATTCAAAAAACTTCTTTACCAGTGACCAATCGGTGAGTAAACTTCGTCGGCAATATTTTACACCCCCACTTCCTCAACGGTGAGATATTGCCATGCTCAGGATTGCCAAAGAAGCGTTAACCTTCGACGATGTACTGTTGGTTCCCGCCCACTCCGAAGTTCTTCCCAATACTGCCGATCTGCGTACCAAGCTGACCTCCACCATCAGCCTGAACATCCCCATGATCTCCGCTGCCATGGACACAGTGACCGATGCCCGTCTGGCTATCGCACTGGCCCAGGAAGGCGGTATCGGCTTTATCCACAAGAACATGTCCATCGAGCAGCAGGCTGCCGAAGTGCGCAAGGTCAAGAAGTACGAAAGCGGCGTGGTCACTGACCCTGTCACCGTACGCCCTGACATGACCATTGCCCAAATCAAGGAGCTGAGCCACAAGAACGGCTTCGCCGGTTACCCCGTGGTGACTGACGGCAACAAGCTGGTCGGTATCATCACCGGCCGTGACGTGCGCTTCGTGATTGACCTCTCCCAGACCGTTGAACAGATCATGACCCAGAAAGATCGTCTGGTCACCGTGCGTGAAGGCGCCCCTCGCGAAGAGGTGGTTGCCCTGATGCAAAAGCACCGTATCGAAAAAGTGCTGGTGGTGAACGCCGACTTCAAACTCAAGGGCATGATCACCGTTAAAGATTTCCAGAAAGCCGAGCGCAAGCCGCACGCCTGTAAAGATGACAAGGGTCGTCTGCGCGTCGGTGCCGCGGTCGGTGCCGGTGCCGGTAACGAAGAGCGCGTTGCTGCGCTGGTGGAAGCCGGTGTGGACGTGCTGCTGATCGACTCCTCCCACGGCCACTCCCAAGGCGTGCTGGATCGCATCAAGGCCACTCGCGACGCCTATCCGGATCTGCAGATCATCGGTGGCAACGTGGCGACCGGTGCGGGCGCCAAGGCGCTGGCTGCTGCCGGTGTCAACGCGGTCAAGGTCGGTATCGGCCCGGGCTCCATCTGTACTACCCGTATCGTCACCGGTGTCGGTGTCCCCCAGATCACTGCCATCTCCGACGCTGTTGATGCGCTGGAAGGCACCGGTATTCCGGTGATTGCCGATGGCGGTATCCGCTTCTCCGGCGACATCGCCAAGGCCATCGCCGCGGGCGCCAGCTGCGTCATGGTCGGCTCCATGTTCGCCGGTACTGAAGAAGCGCCGGGCGAGATCGAGCTCTATCAGGGTCGCTCCTTCAAATCCTACCGCGGCATGGGTTCCCTGGGCGCCATGTCCAAAGGTTCCAGCGACCGCTACTTCCAGACAGACAACGCCGCTGACAAGCTGGTGCCGGAAGGCATCGAAGGTCGCGTGCCGTACAAGGGCCGCCTCAAAGAGATCATCCACCAGCAGATGGGTGGCCTGCGCTCCTCCATGGGGTTGACCGGCAGCGCCACCATCGACGACATGCGCACCAAGGCAGAGTTCGTGCGCATCTCCGGCGCCGGGATGAAAGAGTCCCACGTCCACGATGTGACCATTACCAAAGAAGCCCCCAACTATCGGATGGGCTGATACAAGACGGGGCTGCGGCCCCGTTTTGACACCGTTTTTATCCCCATGCTTTTTGTTAAAACATCAGCCTGATGCAGGAATAAAATGACTAAAGACATTCACCAGCACCGTATCCTTATCCTCGACTTCGGTTCCCAGTACACCCAGCTGATTGCCCGCCGTGTGCGCGAGATCGGTGTTTACTGCGAACTGTGGGCCTGGGATGTGACCGAAGAGCAGATCCGCGAATTCAACCCCAACGGCATCATCCTCTCCGGCGGTCCGGAGTCCGTCACCGAAGCGGGCAGCCCGCGCGCTCCCGAGTACGTGTTCAACGCCGGTGTGCCGGTGTTCGGCATCTGCTACGGCATGCAGACCATGGCCGAGCAGCTGGGTGGCAAGGTGCAATCCTCCACCGAGCGTGAATTCGGTTACGCCAAGGTTGAAGTGCTGGGCAACTCCGGCAAGACCAGCGCGCTGCTGCGCAACATCGAAGATGCCATCGCCGACAACGGCAACGCCCTGCTGGATGTCTGGATGAGCCACGGTGACAAGGTCACCTCCATCCCGGCTGACTTCACCACCATCGCCAGCACCCCGACCTGCCCCCACGCGGCCATGGCCAATGAAGCCAAGCGCTTCTACGGCGTGCAGTTCCACCCGGAAGTGACCCACACCCGTCAGGGTGCCCGCATGCTGGAGCACTTCGTCAAGGACATCTGTGGCTGCGAATGCCTCTGGACTCCGGCCACCATCATCGACGACGCCGTTGCCCGCATCCGCGAGCAGGTGGGTGACGACGAAGTGATCCTCGGCCTCTCCGGCGGTGTCGACTCTTCCGTGGTTGCCATGCTGGTGCACCGCGCCATCGGCGATCGCCTGACCTGCGTCTTCGTTGACAACGGTCTGCTGCGTCTGAACGAAGGCGAGCAGGTGATGGAGATGTTTGGTGACCACTTTGGTCTGAACATCATCAAGGTTGAAGCCGAAGAGCGCTTCCTCTCTGCCCTGGCAGGTGTTGACGAGCCGGAAGCCAAGCGCAAGATCATCGGCCGCGTTTTCGTCGAAGTGTTCGACGATGAAGCCAAGAAGCTGAAAAACGCCCGATGGCTGGCCCAGGGCACCATCTATCCGGATGTGATCGAATCCGCTGCCAGCAAGACCGGCAAGGCTCACGTCATCAAGTCTCACCACAACGTCGGTGGCCTGCCGGAAGAGATGAAGATGGGTCTGGTCGAGCCGCTGCGCGAGCTGTTCAAAGACGAAGTGCGCCGAGTTGGTCTGGAGCTGGGTCTGCCCTACGACATGCTCTACCGTCACCCGTTCCCGGGCCCGGGTCTGGGCGTGCGGGTGCTTGGCGAAGTGAAGAAAGAGTACTGCGATCTGCTGCGCAAAGCCGATGCGGTCTTTATCGAAGAGCTGCGCAAAGCCGACCTCTACAACCAGGTCAGCCAGGCATTCGCCGTGTTCCTGCCGGTGCGCTCCGTTGGCGTCATGGGCGATGGTCGCAAATATGACTGGGTGATTGCCCTGCGCGCCGTCGAAACCATCGACTTTATGACCGCCCATTGGGCTCACCTGCCGTACGACTTCCTCGGTCACGTATCGAATCGCATCATCAACGAGATCAACGGTATCTCCCGCGTGGTGTACGACGTCTCCGGCAAGCCGCCTGCAACTATCGAATGGGAATAAGCGGCTCACGCCCTTCTACCCTTCGAGCATAAAAATGCAAAAAGACGCCCTTGAGGCGTCTTTTCTTTTTTCAATCGTTTGCGCTACACATATTCTTTTTCGATCCGCTTTTTCGCCACCTTGCCCTTGTCATATGTGACTGGGGCATTTTTGCCATCCCGCATCAGGCTCTCTCATGTCAATTGAGCTCGCTGTCAACGGTGGTTCGTGGCAAGGGGAAGGGCTGATCCACGTGCAGATAGCTGCACAAACACACCCATCGTCATCGTGCCAACCGGCAGTGATGGCAACCCGGTGGAGACCGGAAATCACTTGAATCAACGGGGCGCAGCCCGATCGGCCAAACGAGTCGGGATCATAGAGCACGGAGAGTTTGATATGTCAGAACAAGCCGTGTTGGTGGGTGGATGGACCGCATACCACAAGCTGAGCGCAAAAGATCAGGCGGTATTTGACCTGGCACTGAAAGGATTTGTCGGGGTGCAGTACCAGCCGTTTGAAGTCTCCACCCAGGTGGTGGCTGGCACCAACTACCGTTTCAAATGCAAAACCACGGTGCCGCTGCCCAACCCGATCCACGGGGAAGCCGTGGTGCAGATCTTCCAGTCTTTGGAAGGTACTGCGCATATCACCTCCATCACCCCGATCTGAGTCAGGGCGGGAGCACACTTTGTTGATATTTTAACCAAAGAATAACTGAGCCCGATAGTCGTCATTCCAGCCGGCTCTT
>NZ_JAPDBM010000020.1:0-68715 GCF_027705265.1 Aeromonas sp. QDB11
TATTATCGAGTTCGGTGATCGCCTGAACGGTCACCTGTAATGGCGTGGGCAGTTACACAGAATTATTTACAGGCTCAGGGGCTCGCATGTGGCTTTTGTCGGGGGGATCTCATCAGCGGGTATGTATCGAGCCTGTGGTGACTGAATGGCGATAGTGATCCAGCAGCGCGAAAAACCGGCGAACAGGATGTTTTTATTGTGAAAACAGTCAGGTCCCTCTGGGTCTAGGCAAACGCTTCTCATATACTCAGTTACCCTCTCTGTATGGCTTTGGTATGGACGCCTCACTACTGCTCAAGCTGGATATTTTTACCTTGATGATCATGGCCTTGTGTGGCTATTGTCTCGGTTTCCTCACGCTCACCATCATTCGCGTGACTCACCACGATATTCCCGGCGTCGGGGTCTGGTGGTGGTCCAGCCTGTTTGCCATGCTGGGTCAGGCGGGATTCGCCAGTCTGCTGCTGACCCCCACGCCTTATGGCTCCTGGGTTGGCAATGTCTTCCTGATTTTTCATGTGTTGTTGCTGCTGGTCGCCCAGCGCTGTTTCTTCCGTCAACCGCCCGGCTGGCGCGCTTGCTGGGGGTTCATCCTGCTGTTTGCCGCCATCATGACCTGGTCGGTCGCCATCGATGGCCGGATTGCGGTGCGGGTGATGATCAGCAGCGCCACCTTCCTCGTGCTCAGTACGCTGATCATCTGGCAGCTCTGGCGCCACGGACGCCCCGATTATCAGGTGGCGGTCTGGGTGCTGATTGGCCTCAATCTGGTGCTGATTGCCATGACCCTGATGCGGATATGTGCCGTCTGGGGCGAGGTGATCGAAAGCCCGTTCCAGCGTCAGTTGTTCAACGTGTTGCCCTATGTCTCCATGCTGGTGGGCAGCTCCATGCTCACCTTCGGGGTGCTGCTGCTCTGCAACCAGCACCGGGCGCTGGAGCTGCGCTATCAGGCCAGTCATGATCCGCTGACCGGGTTGTTCAATCGTCGCGGTTTTATGGAACGTCTGACCCGGGGACGGCCGGCACAACAGGGGGCGCTGGTGGTGCTCGATCTGGATGACTTCAAGCAGGTCAACGATCGGCATGGTCATGAGGTGGGGGATCGGGTACTGGAGCGGGTCGGGCTGGCGCTGCGCGAGCTGGAGGGGGTGTTGGCCGGTCGCTTTGGGGGCGAGGAGTTTGTGCTGCTGTTTCGCCATGCCACCGCAGACGAGGCGATCGCCCGTTGCCAGTCACTGCTGGTTCAGCTTGCGGCCAGCGAGGTGGAGGGGATCCATATTACCGTCAGCATGGGGGTCGCCCACTGGCAGGGAGAGTGGCATTTCGACCACCTGTTCCGGCGCGCGGACGACGCCCTCTATCGGGCCAAACGGGAAGGGAAGAACCGGGTCTGTCAGGCGGCCTGAGGCAGGGATAGGTTTAGGGATAAAGGAGGGATAAAGGCAGGGCGCGGTGATCCGCGCCCTGCCTGTTTCTGCTTGCCGGATCTGGCTTGCCATGCCAGCCGCTACTCTGCATTCGCTTGAGCGGTTCTGGGGGCCTGCGCCTTGAGGAAGGGGAGCAGCAGCAGGGCCGAGACGCCCGCCGCCACCGAGATCACCACGAAGAAGCCGTTCCAGTGCCAGATCTCCATCACCTTGGCCAGCGGATAGCCCGACAGCGCCGCCCCCATGTAGGCAAACAGGCCGACGAAGCCGGTGGCTGCCCCCGCCGCGTTTTTGTGGGAGCACTCCGCCGCCGCCATGCCGATCAGCATCTGCGGGCCAAACACGAAGAAACCGATGGTAAAGAAGCAGGCCGCCTGCATCACATAGCTGAAGAAGGGCATCAGCCAGAGCGATCCCACCGCCAGCAATATTCCCACCGCAAAGATCAGGTTCATCGGGCCACGGTTGCCGTTGAACAGCTTGTCCGATCCCCAGCCTGCCACCAGGGCGCCGATAAAGCCCCCCACCTCGAACATCGAAATAGCCGAGTTGGCGCTCATCAGATTGAAGCCGCGCTGCTCGGTCATATAGAGGTTGCCCCAGTCGTTGATGGCGGTGCGCACCACATAGACCAGCACGTAGCAGCAGGCCAGCAGCCAGATATAGGGGTTGCCGAGCACATATTTGCGCAGGATCTGGCGGTGGGAGAGCCCCGCATCCTGGGTCTGCTGGGCCAGCTCCATGGCGTCCTTGCGCCACTCGCCCACTGTCGGTAGCCCCATGGCGCTCGGGGTATCCCGCAGCCGCCAGCAGAGGAACAACCCCGCCACGATGGCGATAAGGCCGGGCACTATCATGCCGTAGCGCCAGCCATGTTGCAGGGCGATGGTGCTGACGATGAGAGGGATGAGCGCCCCGCCGACGTTGTGGGCAGTGTTCCAGGCCGACCACCAGACTCCGCGCTCGGTGCGCGAGTACCAGCTGGTGAGCAGCTTGGAGCAGGGGGGCCAGCCCCAGCCCTGGAAGAAGGCGTTGGCGACCCAGAGGGCGGCAAACATCCAGAGTGCCGACGAGAGGCCGAACAGGATATTGATGACCCCGGTGGCCATCAAGCCAATCCCCATGAAGTAGCGCGGGTTGGCGCGGTCGCTGATGATGCCGGAGAAGAACTTGGAGCAGCCGTAGGTGATGTAGAACAGGGTCCAGAGCATGCCGATGTCTGACTTGTCCAGCATGCCGCTCGCCAGCATGTCCGGCATGGCGAAGTTGAAGCTCTTGCGGGTGAAGTAGAAGACCGCGTAGCCCAGATACATGGTCAGCAGCAGGTGCAGCCGCCAGTGGCGATAGGTCGCGTCGATCTCGGCCTGATCCCGGATAAGGGGCTGGGGCGGCGCGCTTCTCATAAAACTCAGCACAGGCTGGCCCTCCGGTGGTGATTAGCCATGACTCTCCTCCCGTTTGCGACTGGGCAGGTTGACCGTCAGCTGGGTGCCGTGGACGCAGGAGAGTTGCAGACTGCCCCCGAGCGCCTGTACCCGCTCGCGAATGCCGAGCAGGCCATAGCCTTGTTGCGGGCGACTCTGTGGCAGGCCGCGGCCATCATCTTCCAGCACCAGTTGCAGCTGCTCGCCGCTGGCCCGGGCGCGAATGGTGACCGAGTGGGCGTTGGCATGTTTGACCACGTTGTTGAGCCCCTCCTGACAGACCCGAAACAGGGTGACCCGCTGGGCATCGGAGAGATCCCCATCCGCCAGCTGCCACTCCAGCCGGGTGACGATGCCGTGACGCTCCAGCTCCAGCTCCCGCAGCAGACTGCGTACCGCCTGCTCCAGGGTCATGTCGTCGAGCTGGCGCGGGCGCAGGCGGCCGAGCAGGCCGCGCACCGCATCGTAGATCCCGAGCGACAGGGTGTCGATCAGGGCGCTGCTCTGGCCCACACCCGCATTGTCGGGGGCGAGCCGGCGCACTATCCCGGCCTGGGTGCGAATGGCGGTGATGGTCTGGCCGATATCATCGTGCAGCTCGCGCGCTACCTCCTTGCGAATGCTCTCCTCGGTCTCCAGCAGCCGCTCGGTGAGTTGGCGATTGTGGGCGAGCTGGCGGGTCAGCGCCTGATTGAGTTCGCGCTGGCGCTGGATCCCGGCGCCGAGCAGCAGGCCGGTAAGGCTCTGGGCCAGCAGGGAGAGCAGCAGATCGAGGGGGTGATCGTGCCAGGCCTGACTGGCCAGCAGGGCGATGGTGTTCATCAGGGTGGCGAGCAGCGCCCCCTGCCAGCCGTAGCGCCACGCCATGGCGATGATGGGGATGGCGAGACAAAACGGGGTGAAGCGCACCAGCGAGTTGGGCAATCCCAGTTGCAGCCAGAGGCTCAGCACGAACAGCAGCAGGTACCAGACCAGATGGCGAAAGCGCCAGTCCACCGGCTGATCCACCAGCGCAGGACCGAGTGGCACCCAGGTGGCGCGGGTGAGGTAGTGCCAGATCAGCATGCAGGTGGAGGTCAGCGTCAGCCCCCCGGTCAGGCTGAGCAGCAGGGCAGAGAGGCCATCTTCCCCCGCCAGATGCCAGAGCAGGGCTTGCAGCAGCGCTGCCGCCGTGACGGTGGCCAGCAGCAGCAACAGTTGCTGCCAGTCGTTGCGCACCTGCTGGCGACGGGCAATCAGTAGCGGCAACAGGGTCAGCAGGCTGCCCGCGACCAGCCACGGCCAGTGGGGCAGCCCCACCTCCTGATTGAGCCAGTAGAGCAGCAGCCCTTCGCACAATAATAGCGGCGGCCAGTAGTGGCCGGGACTTTGCAGCAGCAAGCCAAGGCGCAGGCCGAAGGGGAACAGCAGCACCGCCAGCGCCGGGCCACCCGCCAGATGCAGGCTGATGCTCCAGAGGCAAAACCAGCCGGCGGCAAAGATGAAGCAGGCCGCCAGCGCGATGGCGACATAGCTGGCAAAACGGGAGATCACCAGCTATCCAGCATGCGGTGGGCCAGCTCGACGTTGTTGCTGACCTTGAGCTTGTCCATCAGGTTGGCGCGATGGACGTGGACCGTCTTGGGGGAGAGGCCAAGCTGCTCGGCGATGGCTTTTACTTCCAGTCCCTGTGCCAGCAACTGGGCAATCTCCCGCTCCCGATTGGTGAGGGGATCCCGGCTGCTGCTGGCCAGCTTCTGGGCGATGTCCGGCGTCAGATAACACCCCCCCTGGGCGGCGGTACGCACGGCGGCGATCAGTTCGTCCGGGCTGCAGCGCTTGGAGAGAAATCCCTTGGCACCGGTCTGCAGTGCCTGCTCGATGAGGGCCGGGCTGTCGTGGACCGAGAGCATCACCACCGCCAGACCGGAGGGGAGCTGCTTGAGCAGATCCAGCCCCGATTGGTCGGGCATCGAGATGTCGCAGACGCAGACCCGCGCCCCGCTGCCGGGCAGACCGGCAAGGGCGTCGCTGGCGGAGCCGAATTCGGCGACCACCTGCAGGTCGGGCTCCAGATTGAGCAGTTGGGCAAAACCGGATCGGACGATCTGGTGATCGTCGATGAGGGCAATTTTTATCATGATGTCAGCCTGAAATTCGGTGCGTCATGACCATGACGCGGCCAACAAGATACCTGCCCCCCGAGTCAGGCTCAAGGGGCGGGGGACGATAGGGGGAAAATCGGCTCGATAAGCAAGGGAAGCTTGATCGGGATCAGGCTGTGCGGGCTGGCCTGCCCGCAACCGGAGTCAGCGGTGCAGCTCGCCGGCGCGCTCCGGCTGATAGACCACTTCCAGAATTTCCACCTCGATGGTGCGACCGGCCGGGCCCGGCCAGGCGATGCTGTCGCCCACTTTCAGGCCTAGCAGGGCACTGCCCACCGGCGCCAGTACCGAGATATTGCTCTCGTCACCCTTGGCATCGCGCGGGTAGACCAGGGTGAGGCAGAACTCGTTGCCGCTGTTCTGCATCTTGAAGCGCACCTTGCTGTTCATGGTGACCACGTCCGGCGGCATGTCGGCCGGTTCGCGGATCTCGGCGCGATCCAGCTCCTCTTGCAGGGCCAGATGCTGGGGGTGGTTGCCGAGCAGTTGTTCGATACGATCCAGATCAAGGCTGGAGATAACGAGATGAGGTTGTTTCATAGGATATTCCTTATCAATAGCAGAGAGGCCAGGCCGACAAGGGAAGGCTGGACAGTACGCTGGATGTCACACAATGGTTTACACAGATTCAAAACAGTGAAAATGCCATGCCCCCAAACGACTCGCGGCCGAAGGAGCGAGGCGGGGGCTCAGCAGGGTGTGAGCAAATGCGAGGAAATAACGAGTATTTTCATGGGGCTACCATAACCATTCTGGCTGGCCTTGGCAACCGTGACTGAGTGACTACTCAGGAGCCTGATAGTTGTACTGACGGATGATCCGCGCCAGGGCGCCATCATGGCGCATCTGGTCGATCACGGCTTGCCAGCGACGACCTTCGGTGAAGGAGAAATCCTTGCTGGCCGCGATAAATAACTGGGTCCGCATCAAGGATTCGCCTTTGACTATCTCATCGATGGAAAATCCACCCGTCTGCTGGTTGTAGAGGATGACGTTCCAGGCTGCGACCCAGGCATCGATGCGTCCTCGTTGCAGTTTGAGGGCATTGAGATCTTCGGTGGCAACGGTTTGGCTGGCGAGATTAAGCCGCTGCTTGAGCAGGTACTGGCCGAAGGAGTGACGCAAGGCGCCCAGCTTGAGCGAAGGAAGATCTTTTAACGTGAGCGGAGTGGGATGGGCGTTGCGATCACTGACGATGACGAACTCTTCATCGAGGATCGGTGTCACCCAGTAGTAGAGGTGTTCCCGTTGAGAGCTGCGCACCGGCGGGATCAGCAAGACATCCTTGCGATGCGCGGTTTGGGTGAGCGCCCGTGCCAGCGGCATCAACTCGATGGTGAGCGGTTCTTTGAGGCGTCGGGCGGCCTCTTCCATGATCTCGATGGCGACACCGCTTGGCTTGCCGTGAGAGGAGCGAATGACATAGGGGGGCAGCTCGGCCGCCACCAGCACAATAGCCTGGGCGCCGGTGTGTACCAGCAATAACAGCAGGGCAAAAAAGGGCAGGCAGAGAGCGCGCATCAAGATCGTGAGCCAGAGTCGAATGGTCAGAGTGTAACATTCCTGCCTGCGTTGTCTTTCCACCCGCTGAAGGGTTGGGATCTCAGTCGAAGAAATCCCGCAGATCGCGCACTTCGTAATCGGCGAGTTGCAGCCAGGGGAGCTGAGCGGGCAGCTTGCGCAGGGTCACCTCCATCCGGTAGCTGCGATAGCCGTCGAGGCTGGCCGACTCCACTACCAGCGGGATCTGCCACTGATGCGACCATAGAATCCGGGTTCGTTGCTGCCCTTCTGGGCATCGTGGGAGAAGGTCTTGATGAAGGCCGTCTCTGGCAGGGTATCGATGGTCAGATCACCCTCTTCGCCGACACCGTAGATGCGGGCCGCCGTCAGGGTGTTGAGGCCCATGCCGTCACCGAGGAAGAAGATGACGTTGGTGGGCTGGGTGGCGGGCTTGGTCGCCACCGTGTCATTGTCTGATTTGCAGCCGGCGGCCAGGGCGGCGCCGATCATCACTGCAAGTCCTGCCATTTTTCTCATTGGGGTTCGCTCCTTGTAAAACCTGAGCGCAGCCTAGAGGGGGTAGATGACACTTTTACTGACTATCGGTGACGGTTATGTGAAAAGAGGATGGAAATGTTACATTATATCAATGTGTTATCTGTCAATTGAGCAGGTTGGTCTGCTCGTTTTCGGCTGTATTGCTTCGTCTCGACGGTTTGCTGATTTGATGAGGTGATGGCTAGAATGACCTGTCAAAATGGGCCCGCAGCAGGTAAAATGCGCCCCCTTCGTTCGATGCCCGCGGCAGAGCGCCTGTTGTTCCATGCGCGCGCCCGCAGCCCCCACAGAGAGTAACGGATATGTCCATCAACTGGTTCCCCGGTCACATGCACAAGGCCCGCAAAGAGATTGCCGAGGTCATGCCCCAGGTCGATGTGATCATCGAGATGCTCGATGCCCGCATCCCCTTCTCCAGCGAAAACCCGCTGGTGCCCGAGCTGCGTGGTGATACCCCGGTGATCAAGGTGCTGAACAAGGCGGACCTCGCCGATCCGGCGATCACCGATCTGTGGGTGGCGCACATGGAAAAAGAGAAGGGGATCAAGGCGCTGCCGTTGACGCAACAAGAGCCGGAGAAGATCAAGCAACTGCTGACCCTCTGCCATGAGATGCTGCCGGAGCGCAATTTTGAGCTGCGCGGCGTGCGGGCGATGATCATGGGGATCCCCAACGTGGGCAAGTCCACCCTGATCAATACCCTGGCCGGACGCATCATCGCCCGCACCGGCAACGAGGCGGGGGTGACCAAGTCCCAGCAGCGGATCAAGCTGGAGAACAACGTCATCCTGACCGATACCCCGGGTTTTCTCTGGCCCAAACTCAACCCGCCCTCCTGCGGGTATCGGCTGGCCATCACCGCGGCTATCAAGGATACGGTGTTCGACTATGCCGATATCGCCATGTTTGCCGCCGACTACTTCATCAAGGCCTATCCGGAGCGGATCAAGGCACGCTACCAGATAGCTGAACTGCCCGAGACCGAGATCGAGCTGCTGGAGATGATTGCCCGCCAACGCGCCTTCGTGCGCAAAGGGGGTCTGGCCGATCTGCACAAGGCGTCCGAGATCCTGATCAACGAGTTCCGCTCCGGCCTGCTTGGCCGCATCTCGTTGGAGACGCCGGAGATGGTGAGCATCGAGATTGTCGAAGCCGCAGAAGAAGCCGAGCAAAAAGCCAAAGAGAAGGCCGAGCGGGAAGAGGAGCGTCAGGCCCGCGCCCGTCGCAAGTACGCCCGCAAGCGGCAGAAATAGTGATTCTCAGGCGTCCCAAGCTTGCTAGGCATCGAGCGAGCTTGTGAGACCGAGATAACGAAACAAGAAGAGGCGACCCCAGGGTCGCCTCTTCTATTTTAATCTGGTGAAGTGCCCGCCCACTCGGATGGCGTTTCCGCATCAGCCAAAACGTTGGCGAGCTGTCTCAAACAGCGACATATGAAGCGGGATCAGCTGCTGCCAGTCGCGGCGATAGCCGCCACCGGGCACCGCCGCGATGGGCACGCCGTGCTGCACTGCGTAGTCAAACACCATGGCATCGCGCAGGCGAACACCTTCATCGCTCAGGGAGAGATAGCCAAGCTCGTCGGCATGATGCACATCGACGCCCGCCTGATAGAGGATGAGATCCGGCAAATAGAGGCGCAGTGCCAGTGAGAGCGCCTGTTGCAGTGTGGTGAGATAGGCATCGTCAGCCATGCCGCTTGGCAGTGGAAAGTCGAGGTGAGAGGTGGCTTTGTGGTGGGGGAAGTTGTGCTCACCATGGAGGGAGAGGGTGATGATATCGCGCCGTCCGGCGCACAGGGCCGCACAGCCATCTCCCTGATGCACATCGAGATCGACGATCAGCACCTGTTCACAGCGCCCCTCGTCGAGGCAAGCTTGCGCGGCAATCACCAGATCGTTGAACAGACAAAAACCGCTGCCGTGATCCCGATGGGCGTGGTGGTAGCCGCCGGAGATCTGCAAGCCGCAGCCCTGCTCAAGTGCATAGCGGCTGGCGGCAATGGTGGCACCGACCGAGCGCAAGGTGCGCTCCATCAGCATGGGTGACCAGGGAAAACCGAGCTTGCGGATGGCGCGCGCTTCCAGCTGGCCGCTCAGGGCCGCCGCGACATAATCGGCATTGTGAATTCGGCAGATTTGCTCCCGGGTAGCCGCGGGCGCTTCGCCAAGGGGGTAACCCTGCACCTGCAGGCGCTCAAACAGTCCCTGATACTTGGCCAGCGGAAAGCGATGGCGTTCGGGCAGAGTCAAGGCTGAGTAGAGGGGGTGGTAGAAAATATACAGTGACATCAGGGATTGGTTCCATCGGTGCAGAGATGAACCTGGATATGAAAAAGGGGAGCCAGGCTCCCCTTGTCATTCCCGACGGGTCAGGATGAAGGTCCCGGATTACTGCTGCTGGATAACCCAGATCTGGAAGGCTTTACGGGTTTCCGCATCCGCCTTGTTGTACCAGTTTTGCAGCTGGGTCAGGGCTTCCGGATTGCTCTGTGCCTTGCTCGGCGCAGCCACGACTGGTGCGCTGGCGGCGGCCATTACGGCGGCAGAGGAGACGGCAACGGTTTTGGGCTGGTTGAAGGCTTTGCCCATGTTGATCAGCTCTTGCTGATAGTCACGGGTCAGCTGGAAGCCTTCTACTTTCGGCATCACGAACTGTTCGCTGCTTACCTGCTGGCCGCTGACCTTGTCTTTCAGCGCCACTTTCTGATCTTTCAGGAACTGTTTGGCTTCGGCTTCGTTGCGGGGCTTCTTGTAGTCCAGTACCAGCTGCTGATTGTCGGCGGCGGTAAAGTTGATCACCAAGGGCTCAGCGGTCACCAGCTTGATTTCGTCTCGATTAGAATAATTGCCTTCAAACGCAACCACGAGCTGATGTTTACCAACATTAAGTGGGAATTTCTTGGTGTTATCGAGTAATGAGGGGTTGATTGCTTGACCATCAATCAGCTGGACAACATAAGGGTTGGTCACTTCCAGTTGAGCATCAGCCAGGGCGCTACTGGCCCACAACAGACCAGCCAGTGCCGGTACCAGAACAGTCAGTTTCATTTCATCTCCTTGAACAGTCAGGCGATTGCCCACTGAAAACAGGGGCTCATTTTTGCAGGTTTGGCCCACTGCGGCAATGGCTCTTTCTGGGGGCGAAAGTTCGTGCCGTTGCCACTCTATTTGTCAATAAAGACTGGCTTATTTACTCGATCCGCCGTGTAAACGGCGGGAGGGCATCGAGCAGCCCCTTGCCGTAACGTTTGGTCAGCAGCCGTCGGTCAAGAATGGTGACCCGTCCCCGATCGGCTTCTTTACGAATGAGACGACCACAGGCCTGGATCAGTTTGCGCGACGCCTCTGGCACCGTCAGTTGCAGGAAAGGATTGCCGCCCCGCTGCTCGACCCACTCGGAGGTGGCCTCCTCGACCGGCGAGTTGGGCACCGCGAAGGGGAGCTTGGTGATCACCAGATTGGTGAGGTAGTGACCCGGCAGATCCAGCCCCTCCGAGAAGCTGCCGGTACCACATAGAATGCTGGGCTGACCGCCATCGCATTTTTGCTTGTGCAAGGTAAGCAACGCATTGCGGGATGCTTCCCCCTGCACCAGCAGGGAGAGTCCCTTGGCGCGCAGTCCCGCCACCACTTCATTCATCTGCCGGTAGGAGGAGAAAAGTACCAGGCTTGCCTCCTTGCCTGCCAGAATGCGCGGCAGCACGCTGACAAGCTCGCTGGTAAAAGCAGGCGAGTTGGGTTCGTGCGCCATTTTGGGCAGATAGAGCTCGGCCTTCTGATAGTCAAAGGGGGAGCGCAGGCGCAGATAGCGAGTGCCGTCGTGCTCTTTGAGCCCCACCTGATGGCGAAAATAGCTAAAGGAGGAGAGGGCGGTGAGGGTCGCGGAGACCAGCACGGCCCCCAGACACTTGGACCAGAGCCACTCTTCCAGCAGATACCCCACTTCTATCGGTGAGGCATGCAGCCAGATATCGCCATCGTCGCTCCTGGCCATCCAGCGGGCGAGCGGGGTCTTGCCCGTCGGGACATGGCGTCCCAGCATCTCCCACAAGGCGCAGAAACTCTCCAGCCGCTGCAGATGAAAACCGCTCTCGGCCAGCAGGGGTTCGGCCTCCTTGCGGCGGATCTCGCCATCTTTCAGCGCTTCACCGATGGCCCCCTGCATCCGGTCCAGCGCCCGCAGTGCCTTCTTGCTCGACTCCTTGAGGTTTTCCGCCAGCATCGGCAGGGGGTCTGGCAACACCCCTTCGGCGAAGCGGTAGTGGGGTTCAGTGCCAAACAGCCGATCGTTGGCGCCGAGCCACTGTTCAACGGCCTTGAGATCCGGCTGGATGGAGGCCAGCGCATCCTGCAGTTTGAGCTGGGGGTCGAGCAGGCTCTCTTTATTAAGCGTCCGCGCCAGCTTGCCAGCGCTTTGTACCAGCTTCTCCAGCCAGCGGCGCGAGCCTTTGATGCTGGCCGACGCGGCGCCGTGATCCCGAGCGATGGTGGGCAGGTGATGGGCCTCATCCAGTACATAGATGCACTCATCGGGGGGCGGCAGGATGATGCCCCCCCCCATGGTGAGATCGGAGAGCAGCAGGGCATGGTTCACGACCAGCACATCGGCACTGTCCATATCGTTGCGGGCGCGATGAAAGGGGCAGTGCTGATGATGGCTCAGCGCCTTGTTGCAGGTGTGGCGATCGGCAGCGATGCGATCCCAACAGAGGTCGGGGATCGGCTCCGGCCAGTTGTCCCGATCCCCGTCCCACTTGCCATTGGTATAGGCCTGCCACAGCGCCTGGTAACGATCCTTGTCGCTCTCCGATGGTTTGTGTTTGCTGAGGGCACCCGTATTTTGCAGAAAAAAGTCGAGCTCGAAGTTGGCCATCTCGGCACCACTGGCACCCTGCTCCAGCAGATGCTCGCAGCAGTAACGCTGACGCCCCTTGACCAGCATAAAGCGAAACGGCAGCTCGCTGTGGCGGTGGTAAAAGGGGAGGTCTTTGTGGATCAGCTGCTCCTGCAAGGCCACGGTAGCGGTGGAGATCACCAGCTTCTTCTGGGTGAGCCGTGCCACCGGGATGGCGCCCTGAGCATAGGAGAGAGATTTGCCGATACCGGTTCCCGCTTCGGCCACCAGGATCCGGCGCTGTTTGTCGTACTCGCCGGTCAGGGTTTTGGCGATTTCGGCCACCAGAAAGTTCTGCTCTTTGCGCGGCACAAAACCGGGTAATCCATCCGCAATCTGGCGATAGGTTTGACGAATGGTGGCTTTGAGGCGAGTAGAGAGCATGAAGAGAAGGCCAGTTAAGGGTTAATCGAAGGACAAGGATACCCGCAACCCCTTGGTGAGGTCGAGGCAACTGCCATTATCACGGCAGTTTTACGCTGATCAGACCACTTTAGTTGTTTATCAGGTAGTTAGCGTTGCCTGCATGCAAAACAAGCTATTTGAGTCCATATAATCAGCAGGATTGGTTGTAAACGTTTTCCCTTTTATTGAGCCTCAAGTGAGATTTGGATCACATTTTCATCTTGGGGACCATGATTTCCATAAAAAGTTCCAAGTTTTTTCATTGCGGTTCAAAAAATCCGGTGCTAGTCTCGGCGGCATAGTGATGCAAAGAACATCGCTAACACAGGGAATAACAACGACTTAGTGTTTAACTTACAGTAGGCATTGGAAACTATGAAAAAGACAATTCTGGCAATCGCTATCCCGGCTCTGTTCGCTTCCGCAGCCAACGCAGCTACCGTGTATGACAAAGATGGCACCAAATTTGATGTGAACGGTCGTGTACATGCTCGTTATCAAGGTGAGGAAGACAAAGCGGAATTTGATGCAGTTAAAAATAGCTTTGTAAAGCAGCAGGATCAAACTCAAAAGGGTGAGGTTAATACCTATGCTCGTATGGGTCTCAGTGGTAAGGTCGCACTGAATAATACATGGTCTGCTCTGGCCATGGGTGAGTGGCAGGTCGAATCCGAAAACTCAGGTGCTGACGATAAACAGTTCGCTTCGCGTCATATTTTTGCCGGTTTTGATGGTTCCCAGTACGGTCAATTCCTGTTTGGTCAGACTGATACCGCTGCTAAATGGGGTGTTCGTGACCGTGCCGATATCTTCGAAGAGTTGGGCAACGTAGGCAACTTGGACGACGGTCGTCAAGAAGGCCAAGTGATTTATCGTGGTGCATGGGATGGCGCCTTCTTTAATGCTTCCTACATCAGCCACAACAGCTCCTATTCATCTTCTGATGAGCAAGTTGGTATTGGAACAAACGGTGGTCAGATCAATGCTAATGACGCTGGCCTGAAAAACGGTTATGCGGTCGGCGCTGGTTATAACTTCACCAATGGCTTTGGTTTTGGTGCGAGTTACCAAGACAAGAAGTTTGAAGATGTGACCGCAGGAAGCCTTGCTGACGGTGTCGTTGTTACTCTTGGTGATGAGATTGTTCGCGCTAAATCTAAAGAAGACTGGGCACTGGGCGCATCTTATGCGTACGATGCCTTCTACGTTGGTGCCATGTATAACCAGTCCAAGATTGAGTCTTATGCAGATGAAAGCATGAAAGCTCGTGGTTATGAAATCGCCGGTTCTTATACCATCGATGCTTGGAAGTTGCTTGCTGGCTATAACTTCCTTGAAAGCGAAGCAACTTATACTGGTAAGAGTGCTGGTTATGCCGATATTTTTGACCGTGTAGTACTCGGTGTTGAATATGCATTTACTGGCAATCTGAAGTCTTACGCTAACTATGCAATCGAAAATGCTGGTGAAAAAGACGACCAGTTTGAATTCGGTATGCAGTACAACTTCTAATAAGTTGCACAAGAGTAATATCCTGGCTTGAGTCTTTGACCAAGCTACGAATGGCCGAGATGATATCTCGGCCATTTTCTTTTTGGCGGTTGCTGCGGCGTATTGGCGCCATGATGAATCGCCGGATTGCTGTGTTAAGTGATATTTGGCAAACCGTCTGTCTCGGCTAATCTATCCTGCTTCCTGCTTCCTGCTTCCTGCTTCCTGCTTCCTGCTTCCTGCTTCCTGCTTCCTGCTTCCTGCTTATCTTTTTGATTGATGGGGTCACTACTCTCCTTTGTGCAGTACAGTCATTGCTCGTTGTAGCTTGGTTTGACTGTAAGTCTCTAGCATCCCAGCAGGGGGGGCGCTATTTGCGCTGATATTGAGAGGACATGCTTGGTGGATGTGATGGAGTACAGGAGAGGGCATTGAGGCCAGTTAGAGGTGGGGACTCAACGTACGTCCGAGCGCGACTGACGTTAGCGTTGAAATCGGTAATAAACAAAAAAGGGAAGATGCCGGAGTATCTTCCCTTTTTGGTGATATGAGCGTTACTGCTTTTGCAGGATCAGCCGTGTTGGCGGCGGTCGTTGGCCTGGGCCAGCAGCATGCGGCTTTCCCGCAGGAACTGGTCGGCATGTTCGCCGAAGAAACCGGAGACCTGTGAGAAGGCGTCGATAAATCCGGCTCTGTCCCCCCGCTCCAGCAGCCCCAGCGCTTCGCCGAAGTTTTGGTAGTAACGGCGGATCATCGCCAGATTCTGCGGTGACGACAAAATGATGTCGGCATAGAGGTGGGGATCCTGGGCAAACAGCCGCCCGACCATGGCGAGCTCCAGTCGGTAGATGGGGGAGCTCAAACTCAGCAGGCGATCCAGATTGGCCTGCTCCCGGGAGAGGTGCCAGCCATAGGCAAAGGTGGCGAAGTGACGCAGTGCCTGAATGAGGGTCATCGCCTCATCGTGGGCCTTGGCTTCTACCTGCTGCAAGCGGGCGCCCCAGATGGTCATCTGATCCAGCAGCCACTGGCTGGCGGCGGGGTCACGACCTTGGCAGCAGACGATCACCTGCTTGGCGAGGCTCGCCACATCCGGTCCGAACATGGGGTGCAGCCCCAGCACCGGCCCCTTGTGTACCGCCAGCATATGTTCGAGCGGCGCAGCCTTCACGCTGGTGACATCCACCAGCAGGCAGTGGGCGGGCAAGTTGCCGAGCTGGTCGATGATCTGGCAGGTGATGTCGATAGGCACCGCCACCATCACCAGACCGGCGCCGGCGAGGAGCTCGTCGGCGCGCGGCCAGTCGGCTTGCTCCAGCGTCTCGACCCGATAGCCGGAGAGGCTGAACATGTGGCCAAACAAGCGGCCAAGCTGGCCCTGACCGCCGATGATGACCACCTTGCCAAGATCCGGCTTTATGCACTTGAAGCCGGTGTCTTTCTCGCTGGCATAAGATTCACGCATCACCCGGCGCAGTACATCCTCGATGAGATCGCCGGGCACCCCCAGCAGCTCTGCCTCGGCGCGACGGCGGGCCAGCATGCTCGCCTCCCTGTCCGGTGCATAGATGGGCAGGCCGTGGCGGCTCTTCACTTCACCCACTTCCCCCACCAGGGCCAGACGGGCGGCCAGCAGATCGATCAGCTGCTTGTCCACCGCATCTATCTTGTCCCTGAGCACATTCAACTCTTCAGCCATATCCAGTCCTTGCTGGCGCCGCGGGCGGCGGCGCCCTGTCATTCAAGAGGCAACAAGGTATCACCGCGTGGGCAGTGATACCTCTATGGTTCAATCAGTTACGACAAGATACCACGGCTTACCGTGCAGTTCTGCTCTTGAGCGGCGCCGCCAGCTCGCGATGGCATCGCGCCAGCAGAGTGGCTGTGCTATCCCAGTCGATGCAGGCATCGGTGATGGAGACACCGTAGCGCATCTCGCACTTCGGCTGCTCGCTGGACTGGTTGCCCTCGAACAGGTTGGATTCGAGCATCACACCTATGATGGAGCGGTTGCCCTCCTGGATCTGGTGGATGACGTTGTCGGCCACCTTGGGCTGCAAACGGTGATCCTTGCTGGAGTTGCCGTGGCTGCAATCCACCACGAGGCTCGGCAGCAGGCCCGCTTTCTCCAGCGCCTCTTCCGCCAGCGACACGTTAACCGAGTCGTAGTTGGGATGTTTGCCGCCGCGCAGGATCACGTGGCCATCCGGGTTGCCCTGTGTTTGCAGCAAGGCAACCTGGCCCTGCTGGTTGATCCCCATAAAGGCGTGAGGGGAGGAGGCCGCCTGCAGCGCATTGATGGCAGTACCCAGGTTGCCGTCTGTGCCGTTCTTGAAGCCGACCGGCATGGAGAGACCGGACGCCATCTCCCTGTGGGTCTGGGATTCGGTGGTACGGGCGCCGATGGCCGACCAGGAGAAGAGCTCCGCCAGGTATTGCGGGCTGATGGGATCGAGCGCCTCGGTCGCCAGTGGCAGCTCCAGCTCCGCCAGCCAGCAGAGCAGCTCGCGGGCGCGGTGCAGCCCCAGCTCCACGTCGAAGGTGCCATCGAGGTTTGGATCGTTGATAAACCCCTTCCAGCCGACCGTGGTGCGTGGCTTCTCAAAGTAGACCCGCATGACGATGTAGAGAGAATCCTGATAGGCATCATGCAGCGCTTTGAGTCGGGTTGCGTACTCTTTGGCGGCGTCCATGTCGTGGATGGAACAGGGTCCACAGATCACCAGCAGCCGGTGATCGCGGCGGTGAATGATATCGGCGATGGTAGTGCGGGCCCCTTGCACGAATGCCAGTGCCTTGTCGGAGATGGGTAACTTCTCCTTGAGCTGGGCAGGGGTGATCATCACTTGTTCGGACTGGATATGGATGTTGTTCAGGGGATCTCGCTGCATAGCCTGTTTGCCTCGCCAGAGTCAGCACACTGGTTTTGATACCACCGGCTGTAATTTTATGTTTACGAAAGTACCGCTTTCGTTACGAATGGCCACCACAATACCAAGTAAATGCCAACTTTCAAGTCTGAATATGGAATTTAATAGCCTTTTGGCAATATAAAAGTACTGCTCATCGCCAAAGGTTTGGATTAACTGCCAGATTTGTCCATGAAAAGCCACTGGCGTAATCTTATCTTTACGGCCTGGCAAGGGGAGGTCGCATGGCGGGGGCAAGTGGCCGTAAAAAACGGGAGCCTGCAAGGGCTCCCGTTGTTTGTCGCGATAGCAGTGCGGGGCGGAGAGTTATGCCGGCACGGCCTGCTCTACAGCCTGCTTGCGCGCCGTTTTTGCCAGTGCATCCAGCATCGGCTTGGTGACCAGTACGATCCCCTGTTCGGAACGATGGAAGCGGCGGGCATCTTCATCGGCGTTCTCACCGATCACCATCCCTTCCGGCAGCTTGCACCCCTTGTCGATCACTACCCGACGCAGCCGGCAACCTGCGCCGATCTCCACACCCGGGAAGATCACTGCCTGATCCAGGGTGCAGAATGAATCGACCCGTACATTGGTGAAGAGCACCGAACTCAGGATGAAGGAGCCGCTGACGATGGTGCCGCCAGAGAACATCGAGTTGATGGTCATGCCGTGCTGGCCATTTCTGTCCTGCACGAACTTGGCGGAGGGGGTCATGTTCTGGCTGGTCCAGATGGGCCACTCCTGATCGTAGATATCGAGCTCCGGGGTCACCGAGGCAAGATCCATATTGGCTTCCCAGAAGGAGTCTACGGTGCCTACATCGCGCCAATAGGGGGCTCTGTCAGGGGCACAACCGACGCAGGACATGCTGAACGGGTGAGCGTAAGCGGTGCCCTCTTTCACCACGCGGGGGATCACGTCCATGCCGAAATCGTGGTGGGACTGCGCGTTGGCGATATCTTCATCCAGCAGCTGATAGAGATACTCGGCATCGAAGATATAGACCCCCATGGAGGCGAGGGCGTGCTCTGGTTTGCCCGGCATGGCGGGCGGATTGGCCGGTTTTTCGACAAACGCATTGATCTTGCGATCATCATCCACTGCCATCACCCCGAAGGCGCTTGCCTCGCTGCGCGGTACTTCGATACAGGCCACGGTGACCTTGGCGCCCATATTGACGTGATCCAGCAGCATGGCGGCGTAATCCATCTTGTAGATGTGATCGCCCGCCAGCACCACCACATATTTGGGGGCGTGATCGCGGATGATGTCCAGGTTCTGATAGACCGCATCAGCGGTGCCACGATACCAGTTCACCTCGTCCACCCGCTGCTGGGCAGGGAGCAGATCGATAAACTCGTTCATCTGATAGCGCAAGAAGGACCAGCCGGATTGCAGGTGGCGCAACAGGCTGTGGGACTTGTATTGGGTGACGACACCGACCCGGCGGATGCCGGAGTTGATGCAGTTGGAGAGCACGAAATCGATGATGCGGAATTTGCCGCCAAAATGCACCGCAGGCTTGGCCCGGTTGTCGGTTAACTGTTTGAGGCGACTCCCCCGCCCTCCTGCGAGCACCAAGGCCATGGTCTCGTTCAGCAACTGTCTGGATTTCGCTGTATTGGCAGGTTGTAACAACATCTCATATCCCTTTGTAGATAAATCACTACAATGGTGCCGCTTTTGAGCCCTCAAGAAAGTGCTTTCAGTCACATTTTGGCGGTTGATTTCGTAACAAAATGACTCTTCTGTCATTAAAAACGATGTTCCGATCAGAAAGTGTTGCGAATCTGTTCAGTTGTCAATTGAGACGAGACTGGGAGCGGTGGCCCCTGCCGCGGGTTGGCAGGGGCCTGGTCAGTACAAGGGTCAGGCCGCGTTGGCCAGTGGCTCCTCGCTCTTCTTCTGGTAGGCCTGCGGGGTGAGACCCAGCAGCTCCTGCACGGTCGAGGCGACGGTGATGGAGGAGACGGTGCCCACCAGGATCCCGGCAAACAGGGTGAAGGAGAAGCCGTAGAGGGCGTCACCGCCAAACAGCAGCAGGGCGCCTACGGTAAACAGGGTGGTGCCCGAGGTGATCATAGTGCGACTGAAGGTCGCCTTGATGGCCACATCGGAGCACTCGTGGATCCCCATCTGGGTGCGCGAGCTCAGCAGATCCCGCAGCCTGTCCGAGATGACGATGCTGTCGTTGAGGGAGTAGCCGATCACCGCCATCAAGCCAGCGATGATGTTGAGGTCAAACTCGATCTGGCACAGGGAGAGCAGCCCCAGCGCGACTATGGCGTCATGCACCACCGAGAGCAGGATGCCGATGGCCTGACGCCACTCGAAGCGAAATGCCAGATAGGCCGACATCGCCAGCGAAGCCACCAGCACTGCCAGCATCCCCTGCTGGAACAGCTCCGCGCCCACCTGAGGGCCGACGATGGTGGTGCGCAGCAGCTCGACCGGCATCCCCAACTGCTGGGTCAGCATGGTGGCGAGATCCGCCGCGGGCCAGGGCAGTTCGTGCGGTGGCAGCTTGATCAGCCACTCGCCGGGAATACCGGCCGAGCTCAGCTCAACGGCCCCCGCCAGCGGGGAGACCAGCATGGCATTGAGCTCATGGGCCTCTTTCAGGGTCTGGATATGAAACTCCAGCAGGATCCCGCCGGTAAAATCGAGCCCCAGTGTCAGGCCGTTCACCAGCAAGATGGCGACGCTGGCCACGGTCAGCAGGATGGAAGCCCACAGGCCGATATAGCGCCAACGGGTCAGCCCCATGGCAACGATCATTCTCAACATAATTCTCTCCTTGGCCAGCCAGCATCAGGCTGTTGGCCCATCACGACGTGTCGCAACACGCCGGGGAAAAGGGTTCTGCTTTGGCCCGCCCCGGCCATCTCCATGGCCGATGGCGCAGTCAAAGCCGCTCATCAGAGGGACTGCTGTCCCGTTACACCTTCAACGTGCGCTCGCTGCTGCGTCCCCACAGGGGGTTGATGATGGCGCGCGTCCCCCAGATCCCGGTGATCATGCTGGAGAGCAGACCCAGAATGAGGGTGATGGAGAAGCCCTGCAGCGGCCCGGAGCCGATGGAGTAGAGCACCACGGCGCAGATGAGGGTGGTGATGTTGGCATCAAAGATAGTGTGGAAGGCCGAGCGATAGCCAAAGTCGATGGCGTTGGCCAGTGAGCCCCCTTCTCGCAGACGGTCCTTGATCCGCTCGAAGATCAGCACATGGGTATCCACCGCCATGCCCACCGTCAGCACCAGACCGGCGATCCCCGGCAGGGTCAGTACGGCGCCGGGCAGCACCGCCAGCATGCCGACCTGCATCAACAGGTTGGCGACCAGCGCCGTGATGGCAACCCAGCCGAACTTGCGGTACCAGGCCATCATGAACAGCATCATGCCCGCCATGCCGAAGGCCAGCGCGGTGAAGCCCGCCTCGATATTCTGCATCCCCAGGGTCGGGCCAATGGAGCGCTCCTCGAGGATCTTGAGAGGGGCGGTGAGGGCGCCGGCGCGCAGCAGCATTGCCAGCTCTTGCGCCTCCGGCAGACTACCAATGCCGGTGATGCGGAACTGGTTGCCAAGGGCGGTCTGGATGGTGGCGACGTTGATCACCTCGCTCTGGGCGCGCAGCTTGCCATGGGCGTTGGTCTTGTACTCGGTGAAGACGGTCGCCATCGGTTTGCCCACATGTTGGCGGCTGAACTGGTTCATCTTGCTGCCACCCAGGGTGTCGAGCACGATGTTGACCTGGGGTTGGCCCATCTCACCCATGTTGGCGCGGGCATCGACGATGTGCTCGCCGGTCAGCACCGGTTTGCGCGCCATGCCGACGGCCTGACCGCTGCGATCGGCGATATAGAAGTGGCTGTCGGCTTTGGCCTCGTAGAAAGCCAGCGAGGCGGTGGCGCCGATCACCTCTTTCGCCTGCTTGGGGTTGTGAACCCCGGGCAGTTCGATACGGATACCATCCTGCCCCTGACGCACCACCGAGGCCTCGACGATGCCGAGCTCGTTGATCCGTTTTTTCAGGATCGACAGGTTCTGGGTCACGGCGTTGTTGACCAGCAGGGTGCGCTCCGCGTCGCTCAGCACCAGTTTCAGATCATTGCCGGAGCGGGTCAGCTTCCACTGATCCTGACGGGTACCGGCACTCTCCTTGATGATAGAGAGCCAGCTCTCCTGTTCGGCGACCTCCGGCAGGGTCACGGCTACGGCGCCCTGTGCGCTGCGCATGACGCTGGCGCCGCGCAGGTTCGCTTCACGAAATCGGGTGCGCAGGGTATCCACCAGGTTCTTGGTCTGGGTATCGATGACAAAATCCACGTCTACCCCGATCAGCAGCTGGGAGCCGCCACGTAGGTCGAGCCCCAGCTTGATGGGATCGGCGCCGAGGCGGGTGATCCAGCTCGGTGCGTTGGAGTGAAACTCCAGGGTGAGGGCGGCACTGTCGACCCCTTGCTGCTCCAGCAACTGCTTGGCGCGCTGCTGCTCGCCCTGGCTGGCAAAGACCAGTTCGACCCGCTCAGGCTGCTCGATCACCTTGAGCGGTGTCAGGTGTTTGTCGGTCAGCAGCATCTGCTGCTGGGTGGTCAGGCGCTGCTGTCCGTGCAGACCGAGGGAGGGCTGCTCACCGAAAAAGGTGGGCAGGGAGTAAAAGGTAAAGGTCAACAGCATCAACAGCAGCAGTGCGTACTGCCACTTGCTCATGCGGTTGAGAATGGTGCGATTGCTCTTTCTCATGGCAAACAAGCCTCTGTCAGGAGAATGGTGCGCAGGCCGATAGCAGCAAGGCTCGGCAAGGCGCAAAAAATGGGATGCATCGGGTGCGGATCAGGCGGCAGCCGGATCCGTCAGAATGAGGAGATGTGCAAACAGTGGATGTGCCAACCCCTCCGGGGTCAGGCGCTCAGATAGCTCTGGCTGAAGCGGTATTGCAGATGTTGGCGCTGTAGATGACGCCGGTGGATCGCGCCGAAGCGATGACGAAAACTCTGTTTGTGATAGAGCTCGGGGGCCAGCATCAGCCAGCCGAGCAGCAACAGTAGGATGGCCTGGGCAGACCAGCTCTGGATCAGCTCGTAGACCACGCTGTCGGGCTGGTCGTCACTGCGCAGGGATTGTTCGAGACGCAGCAGGTGATTCTGATGGCTGCCGACAAACTTGATGACGCCATCATCGCTGTCGCTCAACTGATTGAACACCTGAGTCTGCTGCTGTTCACTGTGGGGATATGCGGGTAGCAGCGGGCCTTCCATTCGGGTGATGGAACAAAGCAGGGTGAGGGCGATAACCAGGGTTACCAGCACCAGTTTGGCTTTGTCGATAAGGCGCAAAAAGTTAATTCCCGATAAATAGAAAGGGCAAACTACCACAGGCGGCGGCGGAGGGACAACCCTTGCCGCCTAATTAGGATGATTCCGAGGTCGCGTTGTCAGCTTCCGGTCATCTGCTCGAAGTCGCGGGCGTAGCCCTTGAGCAGGGAGTAGAGATGGGCCCGCTGGGAGATGTCCAGCGACTGGCTCATGGCGCTCAGCCAGTTGACCGTGCGCTGGCGCGACTGTTCGGTATAGCCGGTAAAGCGGCCATCCATCAGGCCATCTCCTTCGGCCAGCAGGTCAGTCAGCTCGCGGGTAAAGTCGGGACTCTGGCGCTGCTTCATCAGCCTGTCCAGCTCCTGGGTCCATGACGCCTGAAACTCCAGCCAGGGGGGCATCAGCTCGTATTGCCACTCGGCCCACTGGGCCACCAGTGGCGCCTGTGCCGGTTTCACCTCGCCAATCCAGAACTCGAGCCGCTTGTTCATCTTGTCGCGAAACTCCGCCAGCATCTGTTCTTTGGGTTCGGTGGCGAAGTCGTGCTGCCGTTCCTGTTGCCGCTTGACCCGATCGGTCATGAAGCGGGCGACCTGATCGTCGGTCAGGGTGCGCGCCAGTCTGACCGCGCGGGGAATGGTGTTTTCCAGGGTGCGGGTCAGGCTCTGCTGCACCGCATCGAGGTTGGTCGAGATCTGTGCCGGAGTCATGGGGCTGGCAATGGCTTTGGCCAGCGCATCGAGATCCTTGGCGTAGCGGGGCAGCTCATGCTGGCGGTGCCAGGCCATCAACCCCTTCACTTCGCGGCTGAGCAGATCCTTTTGGGCGTAGGAGAGGGCGAAGTAGTCATCCAGCTGCCAGATGATGGCGGTATCGAGCCAGTAGTAGATCACCCGGGTAGAGCAGCCGGTCAGCAGCAGGCCGATCAGCAGCAGACCCCAGGTTCTCGGCTTGTGCCAGCGCACCTTGTTTATCATCTGTTACTCCAGTCGTTGCCGGTTGATGGCGATCAGGGTGTCATAGTCGTGTGAGGCCTGTTGCTCTGCCATCAGCAGGGCCCAGAGCAGGCCGATATAGTCGACCCAGGGTAAAAATGCCTCGCTCTGAAAATCGGGCCACTGGTGGCGCGGCAGGGCCTGCAGATAGTGCGCTTCCAGCGCGTCGCGCCGCTCGGCGGGCCACTCGTGGGTGCGCTGGATGCTGGCGAGCTCGAAGCCGGGGTGACCTGCCGCGCCATATTCCCAGTCGATGACCCAGGGGTTGCTTCCCAACAAGTTAGCCGGATTGAGATCATGGTGGCAAGGGCGCCAGCAATCATTTGGTTCACTGCTGGCGAGCAAGCCCCGCTCCAGCGAAGGCAGCCAGGAGGGTATGTGGGCCAGCCGGGCGCGATAGCCTGCTGCGTGGGCTCGCACCGCCATCACCACCGCAGGCAGCGGCAGGTGATGGAGCTTGCGCAGCACCTCAGCCAGCAGACGGGGCTGATCGGCTGCCGGTGGCGCCGCGTGCGCCCAGTTGGGCTCATCGCACCATTCGAGCAGCATCAGTCCGCTCGCGGGATCGCCATAGTGGCAGGGTAGCGCCAGCCCTTCGGCCATCGCCCCCTGATAAAGCTGCCACTCGGTGAGACGGTCGATGCCAAGGCGCAGCGGGTCGGGGTGGCCCTGACGCAAAAAGTAACTGCGCCCCGAGGGGAGGCGCAGTCGATAGTTGCAGTTGGTCAGACCTAACCCGAGTGGTTCCAGCTGCCCCTCCCGCCAGGGGGCGGGCAGTCTGGCCAGCAGCGGATCACCGTTGCCCGGTCGGTTACCAGCCAAAGGTGGATTTCTTCGCCTGTTTGCGGATCTCTTTCTGATCGGCCCACAGCAGTTCGCCGTTTTGCAGATCCATCAGGTTCATGGTCATCTGGTAGTAGACATCCTTCACCTTGCCATTGTCCTTGACGATGCTGCTGAGGTTGCCATAGACCATGTAGCGGGCACCGGTCTGTTTGCCCAGACGTACCATGGAGGCCGGGTCTACCATGCCGCTGCTCTGCTGATATTCGAGCTGCTGTTTGACGGCGGCGACTTTGCTCATGTCAACGAAGCGGAATTTGCCGGCCCGCAGCAGCTTGGTGCGGATGGTATCGGTGATGGCTTCGGTATCAATGTGCTCGGAGGTCTTGTTGCGGATGGAGTCCATAAACATCACCGGACGACCGCCCACGGTGATCTCGCTGGTGGCGGGGGAGGCGAGCATGGAGTCCGCCATCTTGTCGGCGATGGCCTGCAGATCGCTTGAGCCGTAATCGACGGTGACGGTTTCGGTTTCAGTGGGATCGCCATAGCTGACGGTGGTGCTGGAGCAGCCGCCCAGCAGCAACGCGCCGGTCAGGATCAGCAGGGCATGATTCATTTTCATCAGTTGGATTCCTCAATCACTTCGCGTACGTAAATCCGGTAACCCTGCGCCGCCGGGCTGGGCGCCAGGGCCGAGAGGGTGCGGGTCTGATAGCCATGCAGCTTGATGGGGGTCCAGCCACGGCCATCGCTGGCGACCTCCTGACCGGCCTCATCATACCAATAGAACATGTATTGCAGTTTGTTATCGCCGCGCTGGGTGCTGGCGGCGGCCACATTGACCTGCAGCAGGCCATTTTGCTGGCGGCGGCTCAACTCGGTCAGGGTGACATTGACGTTTTGATGCTGCTCCAGCGTGGGAGCGCCGCCCGCCGGGCCATAGAGCGCAATGCCGGAGGTATTGGTGGCGCAGCCGCTGAGCAGTAGCGCGAGCCCGAGGGCCAACCCGTATGCTTTCATCTTGCTCTCCTTAATCGGGGTGAGTGGGGCGGCACTGGGGCTGCCCGGTTAATCGTCTTGCTCATCTCTCTTCGCCGTCTGCTCAGAGCGGCATCACCCGGGTGGTCAGACCGGCGCCGAGGCGCTGTACCCAGACCAGGGTGGTGCGTCCCTTGTGGATGGAGAGCGGCAATTGCCGCTGCGCCGCCCCTGCGCTCAGGGTGAGGTTCACATCGCCCGCAGGCACCATCCCCTGCCAGCTTGATGCCTTAGCTGGTAGCGTCAGCCAGCTGCGGGTATCGGCCCGCTCGGAGAGGGTATTGAAGATCCCCACCAGAATATTGCCCACATCGCCCCCCTCTTTGGCAGCGGTGTGGCGCATCTGCTCTTTGGCCACCAGTCGCAGCGCCTGACGGGTCAGCATGCCGGGCAGCCGCTCTTGCAGGTCTTTGGCGGCCAGCGCTTCCAGTCGCACCAGCTCGCTGGTCTGCTCGACCCGTTTGCCGCTCTCTACCGTCAGCGGGCCGGTGTCGCTGGCCCGATTATCGTAATAGGGGATGGCGACGGTAAAGGTACGAAAATCGCCGCTGGAAGTGGAGATGGGCAGCGGCAGGAACAGCTCGCGCCGCGCCGGGATCAAGCCATCTTCAAACAGCACCACCAGTTGGCCTTGATCCTTGGCAAGCGGCGGCGCTTTGCGGCCCACCTTTTTTTCGGTCGCGCGGATCTCGTCCGGCGAACCACGCAGCCGCGCCAGTCGCAGCAAGGCATCTTGCAGGCTGCGGTTGTCCGGTGCTATCTGGTAGCCGCGCTGATAGTCGACCCAGGCATCGTTGAGATCCCCGGCAGCTTCATAGAGCACGGCGGAAAAATAGAAGGTGTAGGCGTTCTGAAAACCGTTTTTGACCTTACCGATCAACCGGTCGAGATCCGGTGCGCCGCGCGACATCAGCTGGCGCATCTCGCCTTCTGCCTCGGCCTCTTCGCTCTCGTCCTTTGCCTTGCGAACCTCATCGGCTCGCCGTTTCAGGGCTTGCTCCTGCACCTGATTGGCGCGGCGAACCTCAACCAGCGCGCCATCGGCATCTCCCCGTTGCAGGTAGTTGAGGGCCAGATAGTGGTGCAGCATGGTGCGTTCGTAATCGGGGGTGAGATAGGCCATCGACTGATCGTTGGTGAGCAGACTGCCCACCTGATCGAGCCCGTGACTCAGCCGGTATTCGGCCTGATTGTCTTCCCACTCAAGGCGGCTGTCGGCGGCGGTGAACGCCTGCTTGCTGCCGGCATCCTGTCCCGCCAGCCAGGCGATGCGCCCCTCTTCAAGGCGATCGAGGACAAAGGTGTCATCGCCAAGGGTGGAGTCACGCACCTCGGGCAGCGCCTCGGCGGCATGGCCCAGCAGCAGCTGGTTGCGCAGGGGCACCATCTGATCGGAGCAGGAGACGAACATATCCTGCCACTGGGAGGCGCAGCCCCCCAGCAACAGCAGGGCGCCGCAGAGCAACAGGGCGCTGCGGCAGGTTGAGGCGTGGCGATTCATTACAGGCTGAGCAGCGGCCCCAGCGGCTGGCCACCGACCAGATGCATGTGGATGTGGTAGACCTCCTGCCCGCCGTGGCGGTTGCAGTTCATGATGAGGCGGTAGCCATCTTCGGCGATGCCCGCCTCAGCGGCCAGCTTGCGGGCCACGGTGAACATCCGGCCAAGGGCCAGTTCATGTTCGGCTTCCACGTCGTTGACGGTGGGGATCAGGGTATTGGGGATGATCAGAACATGGGTCTTGGCCTTGGGCTGGATATCCCGGAATGCGGTGACCAGATCGTCTTGATAAAGGATGTCGGCAGGGATCTCTTTACGGATGATTTTGCTGAAAATGGTTTCTTGCGCCATGGCTAACTCCCTTATATGAAACAGAAAATTGAACTAGAACCCCAAGCGGCTCCCGAAAGGGGGGCGAGCAGCACGCCAAGTGTGACACAAGCCGACATTTGACACAGCTGATGTCCCATTCCCTTCAGTTATTGTTAAAAATACCGATAGCCAGAGGGACGTCATCTGCACCGCCTGTTCAGGGTGGTCTGCAGGGTATCAAAAGGACGGGGTACTCAGGCAAGGGACTTTTGCATATACAGCGGGACAATAATGAAACAAACAATGTCGGATCTCTCCATCTTGCAGCGAGTCTACCTTGGCTTCGCGATCCTGGTGGCCGTGATGGTGGCCAGTTCACTGCTCACATTTCGTAGTCAGGAGACCCTGGGGAACGCACTGGAACAGGTTACCCAGCAGTCGATGCCGCTGGTGATTGCCAGCAGCCAGACCCAGATCACCCTGCTCAGTGCCAACAAGTGGCTGGGGGATGTGCTCACCGAGCAGGATCCCAAACAGCTGCCGGCCGAAGTGGCCGAACTGAAACAGGCCAAGGCCGCGGTAGGCAAGAGTCTTGACGCCTTGCGCCAGCAGGTCGCCCACCACCCCGAACTGCAAGGGGAGATGAGCAGCCTCAGCCAGCAGGTCGACAGCTATCTGCAACTGACTGACACCCTGCCCGGCGAACATGAGGCGCTGCTCACCCGGCTGCACAAGGTCAATCTGGCCAAGGGGCAGTTTCAGGTCAGTCTGCCCCAGTTCAAGAAGAGTCTGGGGGACATGATGGTCACCATCGACGACAGCTTCATCAAGATGCTCTCCGAGACCCTGACCACCAAGCTCTCCGCCATCGAACTCTCCACCATGGACGCCCTCAACCAGACCATTCCGGCTCCAATCGAAGGGGCGCTCAAGCGCAACAAGATGCAGATTGAAGGGTTCAACAGCACCATCAAGGATCTGCAGAGTGAGCTGAAGAACTTCGAGAACGACATGGGCCACTATGTTCACGGCTTCGTACGTGACACCACCGCGAGCGAAGGCGTGCTCTCCCAGTATCTGGCGCTGATGAAGCAGCAGGAGCAGATGCGGGAGAAGAGCAAGCAGGCCAGCGCGCTCATCGTCGAGATCCAGAACCGGCTTGAGCGGATCACCGGCCAGAGCCAGCAGCTGATGAGCCAGAGCATTGCGCACGCCAGAGCGGTGCAGAGCCAGAGCACCCTGACTCAGGGGGCCAGCATCGTGGTCGCCATCCTGATCGCCATGCTGGTGGCCTACACCCTCGGCAAAGCCATTCGCCGCCCGCTCAGGGAGCTGCTGCGGGTGCTGACCGAAGTGACTCAGGGCGACATGACCCAGCGCATCGGTTTTCAGAGCAAGAACGAATTCGGTCAGCTGGGCAGCCAGATAAACCTGCTGATCGCTCAGATGGGGGAGGTGCTGGCGCAGCTTTCACAAGCGTCGGCCCAGCTTAACGATGCCGCCCACGGCAACCGCCACACCACCGAATCGGTGCGGGCGGATCTGGAGAAACAGCGTCAGGAGACCGCCTCGGTCGCCGCCGCCATGACCCAGATGGAGGCCTCGGTGCGGGAGGTGGCGCAGGCTGCCAACCAGACCCTGGAGCGGGTGCAGGATGTGGAGAAGGCCTCCGAGACCGGCCGCAAGGTGATGGCAGGCAATATCACCACCACTCATCAGCTGGCGGGCAAGCTGCAACAGACCGGCAAGGTGATTGGCGATGTGAGCGACATGAGCGGCCAGATCGGCAATATCCTCGACGTCATTCGCGGCATCGCCGAGCAGACCAACCTGCTGGCCCTCAACGCCGCCATCGAAGCGGCGCGGGCCGGTGAGCAGGGGCGCGGATTTGCGGTGGTGGCGGATGAGGTGCGTAGTCTGGCTGGCCGCACCGCCCAGTCCACCAGCGAGATCCAGACCATGATCGAGAACCTGCAGCAGGGGGTTGCCAAGGCGGTGACCGTGATGCAGGAGTGCTCTCGCGAAATGGATAGCTGCGTGGAGCAGAGCTCTCACGCCAACAACGCCATGGAGGAGGTGCAGGGGATCGTGGTGCTGATCAGCGACATGTCGAGCCAGATCGCCTCTGCCGCCGAGCAGCAGCAGGCTACCAGCGCCGATATCGCCACCAACCTCAACCGCATCTCCGATATCTCGGATCTCAACTATCAGGGGATCGAGCGGGTGGCCGAGACCAGCCAGCAGCTCGACTCCCTCGCCGAGCAGCAGGAGAGTCTGGTCAAGCGCTTCCGCCTCAGTGCTTGATGGTCGCGAGCTGAAAGAGCTGAAAATAGAAGGCCCCGCAGATGCGGGGCCTTGTTATTGCGGTAGTCAACGCAGAAATTACGCGTAGGCGATGGCACCCTTGCCGACCCCTTCATAGGCGACAATCTTGACGAACTTGTCGCCCACCATCTTCTTCACTTCGCGGGCGATGTAGCAGGCCAGCAGCTCGACCGTGGTGTCGGTGTCGATCATCTCCACCTCGGCGCTGGGGATGGCCAACTGGAACAGCCCCTGCGGCGCCACATATTTGAAGCCAGTGTGATGCTCGCCAAGCTGGGCATTGGCGCGGGGGCTCAAGGCGAGCTCGGTCTGCGCCACCTTGTCTTCCTCGGTGCCGAGGTAGATATCGCCCCAGCGTTCGGCCCAGTTGAGCTCAAGTTCACCATCGCGCTCACCATCGACGTGGATCTCGATGGGGGAGCGATGGCCGTGGGCGATGCGCTGGCAGTTGCCATCGTGCTTTTTCAGGCCGTGGCTGTAGTGGTAGAAGGCACCGTCGATGGCTTCGTGGCGCAGGGTCAGCGACAGATCCTTGATATTGCCCGGCAGCCGTTTGGCCAGTACCGCCAGCAGGTAGCGAGTCACCGACTCTTTATCGACCAGAGGCGCGGGGATAAAGGCGAAGCCCTGGGTTGGGCAACGCAGGTGGATGGAGCGCCCCGGGCGCAGCAGATCCACCGTGCTTTCGTCGCCATCCAGGGTTTCGATATGGATCAGCGGGCACTCGGTCGGCACCAGCAGCTTGTGGTCCACCTCTTCATCGATGATCGACTTGATCAGCTTCTTTACCCGGCCAAAGTCCAGCAGCATGCTCATTTCGTTGAGCTCACCGCTCATTTCGATATCTACCAGCCAGCTCTCGCCGACCATGCCGCGGCGTTCGCACAGGTAGCTGGAGTCGATCACGGTCAAATCTCTTACAAATAACTTCATCAGTCAGGCCTTGCTACAGAGAAAGGGCAGTTTGCGATATTATGACCCGCGATTATCGGCAAAGGAACTGGAACCCCCCATGAACAAACTGCTTATCAAAAATGCCACCCTGGTCAACGAAGGCCGCATCTATGCCTCTGACGTGTTGATCGAGGGGGAACGGATTGCCCGCATCGCCCCGGATATCGAGGCGCCCGATGCGCTGGTCATCGATGCCGCAGGTCGTCACCTCATCCCCGGAATGATCGATGATCAGGTCCACTTCCGGGAGCCGGGATTGACCCACAAGGGGACCATCGCCAGCGAATCCCGCGCCGCCGTCGCCGGTGGCACCACCAGTTTCATGGAAATGCCCAACGTCAATCCCCAGACCACCACCCTCGACGCCCTCGAAGCCAAATACCAGATCGCCGCCAACTCCTCCGTCGCCAACTACAGCTTCTATCTCGGCGCCACCAACGACAACCTGGAAGAGATCAAGCGACTCGATCCCAAGCAGTCTTGCGGGGTCAAGGTGTTCATGGGCTCCTCGACCGGCAACATGCTGGTGGACAATCAGGAGACCCTGGCGGCCATCTTCCGCGAGAGTCCGGTGATGATCGTCACCCACTGCGAAGACACCCCGACCATCGCCAAAGCGGAAGAGGCGGCGCGGGCCAAGTGGGGCGAGAATGTGCCGATGAGCGAGCACGGCCGCATTCGCAGTGACGAGGCGTGCTACAAATCCTCCAGCATGGCGGTGGCGCTGGCCAAACAGTACGGCGCCAAGCTGCACGTGCTGCATCTGACCTCGGCCAAGGAGCTGTCGCTCTTTACCGCTACTCCGGATCTGCGCGAGCTGAAGGACAAAAACATCACCGCCGAGGTGTGTGTGCATCATTTGTTCTTCAACGAGGCCGATTACGACACCCTGGGCAGCCAGATCAAGTGCAACCCGGCGGTGAAGAGCGCGGCTGACCAGCACGCGCTGCTCGATGCGGTGCGCAATGACGTGCTCGATATCATTGCCACCGACCACGCCCCCCACACCTGGGAAGAGAAGCAGAACAGCTACTTCAAGGCGCCGTCCGGCGTGCCGCTGGTACAACACTCCCTGCAGGCGCTGCTGGAGCTCTACCACAACGGCGTGTTCACTCTGGAGACCATCGTCAAGAAGACCTCCCACGCGGTGGCCGAGCGTTTTCAGGTGGAAGATCGCGGTTATATCCGCGAAGGTTACTTCGCCGATCTGGTGTTGCTGGATCTGGGCAAGCCCTATGTGGTCAACGATGACAACCTTCTCTACCACTGCGGCTGGTCGCCCTTCAACGGCTACCGCTTCCACAGCACGATAGAGATGACTCTGGTGAACGGCCAGATTGCCTGGCAGAACGGTCAGGTTAGCGACGGTATTTTGGGCAAGCGGCTGACCTTTAACCGCTGATTGTTCGCAAAGCAGGCGAACGCACCGTGGTCGGGGAATTGGCCGTGTTTCCCTGTTGACAGGGCGGGGTCATCTCCATAAACTCTGCCCCCGTCAGCCGAGCTGACTCCGTCGGTGTGTAGCGCAGCCAGGTAGCGCATCTGCATGGGGTGTAGAGGGTCGGAGGTTCGAATCCTCTCACACCGACCAAATTCCCCGGTAAAGGCCTTGTCAAACGACAAGGCCTTTTCTTTTGCGCGCAATTCGGTGCCGATATGTGGCCCGGACAGGCGAAGCTGGCCGGAAGGGCGGGCAGAGGCAGCAGCGAACAGAGACGGGTAGAAGAGGCGGCTAGAAGCAACGGAGAGCGGAGATAGCCACTGTGATTGTGTCGCCACCGGGGTTTGTGCTGTAGTAACGGCTCAGTTGCCACCCCCCCCCAGCCGAGGTCTTCTGTGCCTGCACGTCTGTTCAAACCGGTTTGTCTGCTGATGCTCACCCTGCTGTTGGTGGGTTGCGCCACCCCTTACCAGAGTGAAAAGTCGTTCTGGAATGGCCAGACCGGTTTCTCCCAGACCCGGCTTGGCCCGGACAAGTGGCAGCTGGAGTTTGTCGGCAACGATCTGGTAGACAGGGAGACCGCCCGCAAATATGTGCTCAAGCGGGCAGGGGAGCTGGCGCTCGCAGAAGGCTATGGCTGGCTCGGCGTCGATGAACTGACTATTACCCGTGATGCCGTCAGGGTGACGCCATCACGGCCGATCTTCGGCTTTGACGATGATGAACCGGATCTCTTTATGGCCCAGATGCAGGTGCAGCACCGCATCTCGGCGCTGCTCACTTTTCGCCTGTTGCCACGGGCAATCGACGAGCGAACCCTCAACGCGAAATATCTCGCCACAATTAAAACCAACAGCGATTAATATTGGTGGTTTGCAAGATCCATATCACATACACCTAATGGTAGCATAAAATTCTGGAACAACCCTCTAGATTTACCCCCTGCTTTTAGGCATTCTCCCAGCATACCAGCCGCCAGGAATCAACGGCTCGGATCACAAAAACGGACTGTAGTGGCTCCCATGCCACCGTTAACGGCTTGCACCAATCAAAACCGGGACTCCCCCATGAAAATGAATAAACTGACGGTCGCCATCCTCATCTCCATGATGTTTGGCATCCTCACCGGCCAGGGCTATCGCATGTTTGCCGCAGATCAGGCTGCGGATTTCGCCAATAACATCACGATCCTGACCGATATCTTCCTGCGACTGATCAAGATGATCATCGCACCGCTGGTCTTCACCACTCTGGTGGTCGGCATCGCCAAGATGGGCGACACCCGCACTGTCGGCCGCATCGGCGCCAAAACCCTCGGTTGGTTCATGCTGGCCTCCCTGATGTCACTGAGCCTGGGTCTGGTGATGGTGACCCTGATGCAGCCGGGCGTGGGTCTTTCACTCTCCCTGCCCAATGACACCGCCAGTTCCGGTATTGCTGCCGGTGCCATTACCCTGAAAGATTTTGTGACCCACGCTATCCCCAAAAGCGTGGTCGAGGCGATGGCCACCAACGAGATCCTGCAGATCGTGGTGTTCTCTCTCTTCTTCGGTCTGGCTGCCGCCGCGCTCGGCGATCTGGCCAAGCCGGTGGTGGTGCTGATGGCCAGCGCTGCCGAGATCATGCTGAAAGTGACCGGTTACGTGATGAACTTTGCGCCGTTCGCGGTATTTGGTGCCATCGCCGCCATGGTCGCCAAAGAGGGACTGGGTATTCTGGTCACCTATGGCAGCTTTATGGCCCAGTTCTACATCGCGCTGGCCTGCCTCTGGTTGCTGTTGATCGCCATGGGTAGCGTCTTCCTGCGTGGTCGCGTCATCAAACTGCTGGCGCTTATCCGCGAACCTATCCTGCTGGCTTTCTCTACCGCCAGCTCTGAAGCCGCCTATCCCAAGACCCTGGATCGTCTGGAGAAGTTCGGCTGTGACAAGCGCATCGCCAGCTTCGTGCTGCCGATGGGTTACTCCTTCAACCTCGATGGCTCCATGATGTATTGCACCTTCGCGGTGATGTTCATCGCCCAGGCTTATGGCATCGAGCTCTCCATGGCCCAGCAGATCACCATGCTGCTGCTGCTGATGGTCACCTCCAAGGGGATGGCCGGGGTGCCGCGCGCCTCTCTGGTGGTGATTGCCGCCACCCTGAACCAGTTCCATATTCCGGAAGCGGGCATCCTGCTGCTGCTGGGTATCGACCACTTCCTCGACATGGGCCGCTCTGCCACCAACGTGCTGGGTAACGCCATCGCTGCCAGCGTGGTGGCCAAGACCGAAGACAGTCTGGGCGAAACCGATGAACTGGGCGAGCGCGAGCCCGCCAAGGCGTAACAACGGTTTAAGCCACCCGCAGGGTTGGCAGGTTGAACGAAAAATCCCCGTCATGACCATGACGGGGATTTTTTTATATGGCGGGTGTCAGAAGCCGGAGCCCGGTTGCTGCAAAAATGCCACCTCTTCCGGCGTGCTGATGCGGCCCAGTATGTCGTTGCGATGCGGGAAGCGGCCAAAGCGCTCGATGATCACCTGATGGCGGCGGGCAAAGTCGGCAAATCCGGCGAAAGTCGCTTGCGCCGGTGTGCTGGCCTGCTCCGCTGCCAGCGCCTCGAACAGCGCCACGCTTCTGGCTTGCTGTTCACAAGATTCGGCATGTTCCAGCGGCAGATAGAAGAAGACCCGCTCCAGCGGCGAGAGAGCGTTGTCTGCACCGATGGACAGCCCCTTCAGGCAGATATCCCGTGTCAGCGGATCTTGGGCAAACGCTGCTGGCGTGCCGCGATGGATATTGCGGGGCAACTGATCGAGCAGCAGGATCAGCGCCAGTCTGCCTTGGGGCACGTCGGCCCAGTCGGCCAGCTCTCCGTTGGCCGCCGCTGCTGCCAGCGCGCCAAAGCGTTGGGCGAGCAGCAGGTCGGTCTCGTGATTTTTGCCCCACCAGAGGGGGGCTTGCCGTTTGGCGCGGGTGGCGTCGTCGGCATCATCGCCGAACCAGAGATCGAGCAGAGGTTGCCAGGGTTGCATGGGAACTCCTTGAGGTGATTCAGAGGGAACCAAGATCAAATGGCTCAGGGGTGCTGCCGAAACGGCGGCTTCTCGTTACACTGTGCCATCTTTTGCCCGAAATAAGTAACCCCGATGGCCGTGGCCAGCTGACGGGCTCTGTCGGTGATGACGGTTGGCATCTGCCATGGCGTTGCCCTGATGACCCGTCATAAACAGGCAGCATGTGGCCGCGCCCGGGGGCTCTTCCATTGATATAAGGAATCTCTGATATGGCCGGAACCAGTCTGTTGGCCCTGCTCGACGATATTGCCAGCGTGCTCGATGATGTGGCACTGATGACCAAGATGGCGGCGAAGAAGACCGCCGGGGTGTTGGGGGACGATCTCGCCCTCAACGCGGAGCAGGTCTCCGGGGTGCGCGCCGAGCGGGAGCTGCCGGTGGTATGGGCGGTGGCCAAGGGCTCATTTCGCAACAAGCTGATCCTGGTGCCCGCCGCCATCGCCATCAGTGCGCTGGTGCCCTGGCTGATCACGCCGCTTCTGATGCTGGGGGGCGCCTACCTCTGCTTTGAGGGGGCCGAGAAACTGGCGCACAAGTTCCTGCCTCATGAGGTGAGCGAGGGGGAGAGTCACGCCACCCCCATTCCCGATGATTTGGCCGCGTTTGAGCAGCAGAAGGTGAAAGGGGCGATCCGCACCGATTTTATTCTCTCAGCCGAGATCATCGTCATCGCCCTTGGCACGGTACAGGGGGCGAGCCTCGCGCTGCAGATCTCAGTGGTGGCGGGTATCGCCGTGCTGATGACAGTGGGGGTCTACGGGCTGGTGGGGCTTATCGTCAAGCTCGATGACATCGGTCTGCATCTGCTGCAAAAGCCCGATGGCAGCGCCCTGCGCCGCGCGGTGGGGCAGGGGTTGCTGGTGACGGCGCCCCGTCTGATGCATCTGCTGGCACTGGTCGGCACCATCGCTATGTTTATGGTGGGGGGCGGCATTCTGGTACACGGCTGGCCTTTTGCCCATCACCTGATTGAAGGTGTAGCCGCCGTTGTCGCCACCCTGCCCACCGTGGGGGCCGTATTGGCGGCGGTGACACCGACCCTGCTCAACGCCGTGGCCGGTGTGGTGGCGGGTCTGCTGCTGGTTGCGGTGATGACGCTGGTGAGCCGTCTTGCCCCGGCCAAGGGATAAATGAGCTTACGGGCCATTTTCGCTCTTTTTCCTCTTTTCATTTTTCTGCCTGCGGGATGCTCGGCTTCTGGCTTGGTGCCCGCAGGCCTGTTGCGCCTCCCGATGAAGGCCTTTGCGAGAAGCTATGTATCAACAACAGTGGAATAACGACCATATCTACCCGGGCCTCGACAGCCCAGAGCTGGAGGCGGACATGAACGCCGCCCGCCATGCGCTGGGGGAGCTGGCCAGCTATATGGCGGGTCTGGACGGGGTGCGCGGCGATGACGCCGCGCTGCTGGATTTTTTGCGGGAGGTGCGGCTGCGCGCCCGTGATATCCGCCATATCGGCTGGAACGTGGCCATTCTGGCCGCGTGTCGCGGCAGTCAGGATGCGCGGGATCCGCAGGCCAAACAGCTGGCATCTCGCGCCCGCGCCCTCAACGCCGATCTGTTCAAGACCCTGGCGCCGGTGGAAGATCTGATGCTGGCGCTGCCGGAAGATCAATTCGCCGCGCTGATGAGGGATCCGCTGCTCGGGGAGGAGGCGTACCGCTTGCGCCATGAGCGTCGTTTGCAGGATCAGCGCCTGCCGGTGGCGGCGGAGCAGCTGGTGATTGGTCTGGGCACCGATGGCCTGCACGGCTGGGGCAACCTCTACAACGATCTGGTGGGCAAGATCCGCTTAACCATTGATGGCCGCGAGATGGGGCTGGCGGAGGCGAGCAATCTGCTCTCCAGTCCGGTGCGGACCCTGCGCCTTGAGGCGTTTGATGCCATCAGTGCCGGTTGGCAAGGGGAGCAGGAGACGGTCGCCGCCATCCTCAATGCCCTCAACGGCTGGCGGCTGGAGCTGGCCCGCCAGCGCGGCAAAACCTGTTTGCTCGATGCGCTGGATCTCTCCTGCCACCAGAGCCACATCGAGCGCACCACCCTCGATGCACTGATGAGCGAAACCTGGCGGGCCCGTGGGCTGGGTCAGCGCGCCTTGGGATTGATGGCCGCGCGTCTCGGACTCGACGAACTGGGGCCGGAGGATCTGTTTGCGCCGCCCCCGGCTGCCAGCAGCCGCGAGATCCCGTTTGAGGAGGCGATCGCGTTGATTGCCGATGCCTTTAGCCGTTTCGATCCCGAGATGGGGGAATTTGCCCGCATGATGGCCGAGAAGGGGTGGATTGATGCGGCGCCCACGCCAAATCGCCGTACCGGCGCCTACTGCACCAAGTTTGCCGCGCCGGTGGAGCCGCGGGTCTTTGTCACCTACGCCGGTACCATGGATAACGTCATTACCTTGGCTCACGAGCTGGGCCACGCCTGGCACAACTGGGTCATTCGCGATCTGCCGATGAGCCAGCGCAGCTATCCCATGACGCTGGCGGAGACCGCCTCCATCTTCGCTGAAACCCTGGTGCGCATCGCCCTGTTTGAGCAGGCGCAAAGCCCGGAAGAGCAGCTGGCCATCGCCTGGGCGGAAGCCGATGGCGCCGCCACTTTCCTGGTCAATATCCCGGCCCGCTTCGATTTCGAGCAGGCCTTGGTTGCCGAGCGGGCGCAGGGCTATGTGCCGGCAGAGCGGCTCAAGGCGTTGACCGACGAGGCGTGGGGGCGCTGGTATGAGGGGAGCCTGACCCGCTATCACCCCATGTTCTGGGCCGCCAAGGCGCACTTCTCCATCGCCGGGCTGGGTTTTTACAATTATCCCTATCTGTTCGGTTATCTGTTCAGCCTCGGGGTCTATCAGCAGTTGATGAGCCGCAAAGCTGCAGGGGAAGAGGGGGTGGCCGAGGCGTATCGCGCCTTGCTGCGCGATACCGGCCGGATGAGCGCCGAAGAGCTGGTGGCCAAACATCTGGGGCAGGATATCCGTGAGGCTGCCTTCTGGCAGGGGAGTCTGGCACAGGTGGCGCAGGCGGTAGAACGCTTCGAGCAGCTGCCCGCCTGATTGGCTGAGCGGTGATGTGAGTAACAGGCCCCCGGACCGCGAGAGTGTCCGGGGGCCTGTTTGTTATGCCTGCTCCTGCTCCGGTTTGACCGGACCGACCAGCAATGGCTTGGTCTGGTGAGTCAGGTCCGGTTGGTAGCCGTTGAAGAAGAGGTTGAGCACCACTGAACTGATGGTAGCTAGCAGGATGCCGCTATGGACCAGTGGTTGCAGCGCCGCCGGAAAGTGCTGGAAGAAGGAGCCGGAGACCGTCGGGATCATGCCAAGACCGAGACTGATGGCGACGATATAGAGGTTATGGCGGTTGCTGTTGTAATCGGCGCGCGCCAGGATGCGAATGCCGGTCGCCAGCACCATGCCAAACATCACTATGCCAGCGCCCCCCAGAACGAAAGGAGGGATGGAGGCAACCATCAATGACATTTTTGGGATCAGGCCAAAGGCGAGCAGGATCCCCCCCGACATCACGCAGACCCAGCGACTCGATACCCCGGTCACGCTCACCAGCCCGATATTTTGGGAAAACGAGGTGTGGGGGAAGCTGTTGAAGACCCCGCCGACGATGGTGCCGATGGCATCGACCCGCAGCCCGCGTACGATGTCGCCGCGACTGGCCGGATGGCCGACAATGTCGCCAAGGGCCAGAAACATCCCCATCGACTCGATAAAGGTGATGAGCATGATCACCGTCAGGGTGGCGATGGAGATGGGATCGAAGGTGGGCCAACCAAACGCGAACGGCACTATGGGGGCAAACCAGGCGGCATTGCCGAGACCGTCGAGGCTCACTTCGCCCATACCGATGGCCACCACGAAGCCGAAGATGATCCCCAGCAGCACCGAGATATTGCTGAAAAAGCCCTTGGTGAAGCGGGTCACCAGCAAGATGAAGGCGAGCACCGCAAAGCTGGTGCCGATATAGCGCAGGCTGCCATATTCCGGATTGCCCTTGCCCCCCGCCATCCAGTCGATCCCCACCTGCATGATACTGATCCCGATGGAGGTGATGACCACCCCGGTCACCACTGTGGGGAAGAGCGGCATCAGTCGGCCGATCAGCGGCACCAACAGGGTGGAGATGATACCGGCGGCGATGGTGGCGCCAAAGATGCCGGTCAGCCCCAGATCCGGGTTGGCACCGATGGCCAGCATCGGCATCACGGCGGCAAAGGTGACCGACATGATGACCGGCAGCCGGATCCCGGCAAAGCGGCCAATCCCGACACATTGCAGCAGGGTGACGATGCCGCAGCAGAAGAGATCTGAACTGATGAGATAAGATATTTGATCCTTGGGCAGCCCCAGACTGCCGCCAATCACCAGTGGCACCGCCACGGCGCCGGCATACATCACCAGCACATGTTGCAGGCCCAGGGTAAAGAGCTGGCCCATGGGGAGCATGCGCTCCACTTCATCCACCGGGTACTTGCGCGCACCCTGTCGGGGGGAGGGGGGATTGGTCTCGTTCATGAACACAGCACTCCTTGAAGCCCGCGCTACCGCCACAGGCAAGATAGTGAAAGCCGCCGCTTTCCCGGTCATTGATAGCGAGCATGGTCTGACGTACCCGATCCATCCGCAGGTGTGATGAGGGGATCTGGTGCTGGTGTGGGTCAGTGCACAAAACATGCACAACGCCGGTCATGAGCGAAAACGTTTGGCTGTAACGCCTTGTTTTTGTGGGGTGAGTCACATCCCGGCCCGATAAATGCCCTGGTCAGGGGGCGGGCGTTCGCAGCGGCATCTCAGATTGGTAAGCGTTTTATCATTATCGATCTGGCGATCTCACTTTGATAGCTACGCTCTGGCAAGAGCCTGATGGCGCCCCCTTGCCCCAGTGCGTAATCAGGGGGCGGGCGTGATCCAAAGCAAGAAAGTGCGATGTTTTGGTGGCGCACGGGGCCGCCGCTGGGGTAGTTTCGATAAAACCGACACAGATCCTGAGGTCTTATCCATGATCATCTATCTGCATGGCTTTGATGCCACCAGCCCCGGCAATCACGAGAAAGTGCTGCAGTTGCAGTTTATTGATGATGATGTGCGTTTCGTGCACTACAGCACGGTTCACCCCCGTCATGATATGAGCCACCTGCTTAAGGAAGTGAAGAAACAGCTCGACATGAGTACCGATCCCAAGCCGCTGATCTGCGGTGTGGGTCTCGGTGGTTACTGGAGTGAGCGGATCGGCTTTCTGTGCGGCATTCGCCAGGTGATTTTCAACCCCAACCTCCATCCGGAAGAGAACATGCAGGGCAAGATCGACCGGCCAGAGGAATATGACGATATCGGCACCAAGTGTGTAACTGAATTTCGTAAGAAAAATTCAGGAAACTGTCTGTGCATCCTTTCCGTTCAGGATGAAGTGCGCGATAATCGGGACACTGAACGTGAATTGAAGAACTATTACGACATCGTGTGGGATGAGCGCGAGACCCATAAGTTCAAAAATATCTCGCATCATCTGCAGCGGATGAAGGCCTTCAAAGAAGCCTGATCCATCACGTCGACCGATTTCGTTTTAGGGAGCCAATGGCTCCCTTTCGTTTTGAGGAACCGAGGAAAATCATCATGATGAATATTGTCGTTGTAGGCGGCGGCGCCGGTGGCCTGGAGCTGGCCACCAGTCTGGGTCGCAAGCTTGGCAAAAAGAACAAGGCCAAGATCACCCTGGTTGACCGTAACCGCACCCACCTGTGGAAGCCCCTGCTGCACGAAGTGGCCACCGGCTCCATGGATGCGGGCATCGATGCCCTGAGCTACCAGTCCCATGCCAAGAACCACGGTTTCGACTTCCAGCTCGGCACCCTGACCGACATCCAGCGCGACGAGAAGCGCATCGTGCTGGCCCCGATCCACGACGACAATGGCGACATCGTGGTCAACGAGCGCGCCGTGCCTTACGACATTCTGGTGATGGCCATCGGTTCTGTTTCCAATGACTTCAACACCAAGGGGATCAAGGATCACTGCATCTTCCTCGATAGCCCCTCCCAGGCGCACCGCTTCCACAACAGCATGATGAACCGCTTCCTGCAGTTCGCGACTGAATATAAGCCGGGCGACAAGGTGAAGATTGCCATCGTCGGCGGCGGCGCCACCGGCGTCGAGCTCTCTGCCGAGCTCTACAACGCGGTCGAGCAACTCTACGCCTACGGCTTCAAAAACCTCACCACCGACAGCCTGAAGGTGACGCTGGTGGAAGCGGGCCCGCGCATTCTGCCGGCCCTGCCGGAGCGTATCAGCGGCGCCGCCCATCAGGAGCTGGTCAAGCTGGGTGTGGACGTGCGTACCGCCACCATGATCACCGAAGCGACCAGCGACGGTCTGCACACCAAGGATGGCGAGCTGATTGAAGCTGACCTGATGGTGTGGGCGGCCGGTATCAAGGCGCCTGACTTCATGAAGGATATCGCCGGTCTGGAAACCAACCGCATCAACCAGCTGGTGGTGAAAGAGACCCTGCAGACCACCCGTGACGAGAACATCTTCGTTATCGGTGACTGTGCCGCCTGCCCGCAGCCGGATGGCAAGTTCGTGCCGCCGCGCGCCCAGTCTGCCCACCAGATGGCCAGCCAGGCGTTCAAGAACATCCTGGCCAGGATGAACGGCGGCGAGATGAAGCCCTACCTCTACCACGACCACGGTTCGCTGGTCTCCCTCAGCCGCTTCTCCACCGTGGGCAGCCTGATGGGTAACCTGATGCGCGGCTCCATGATGGTGGAGGGCTACATTGCCCGTCTGGTTTACATCTCCCTCTACCGGATGCACCAGATCGCCCTGCACGGCTACGTCAAGACCGGCCTCATCATGCTGGTGGGTCGCATCAACCGGGTACTGCGCCCGACCCTGAAGCTGCACTAAGCCGGGATTTGGCAACATGTTGAATACCAAAAGGAGAGGCGATGGCCTCTCCTTTTTTATGGGCGCAGATCAGGAAAGAGAGCGTTACTTGCCCAGATAGGTACGGTCGAAGAAGGTATTGACCCAGTGAGGGCGGTAGATGGCCAGCACCGTCATCGCCATGCCGTTGAGCAGGGCTTCGGGGAATAGCAGCAGTGGCCAGATGGAGAGGTAATCCGCCGTGATGGTGTGCCAGGGGTAGCTGTGACTCAGCCCCATCAGCAACGCACTGGCGGCCACCTTGACCGAGATGGTGATGGCGCCGCCGAGAAAGGCGGCCACGAAGATATAGACAAAGAGGTGGCGCGGCAGCCAGGCCCAGCTGGCCAGAAACAGCAGCCAGCTGGTGGCTACCGGCAGGGCGATGCCCACCAGCGCTTGCCAGCCAAAATCGGCCAGATTGGTGACACCGAAGTAACCGAGCACCAGCAGGGTCAGGCAAGGGGCGAGCAGTGCCAGCCGCCAGCCAAGCAGCAGGGTGAGGGAGGTGAGCCCGAGAAAATGGACCTCCAGCCCCTCATGCAGACCGGCCCTTAGATACCAGAGCGGCACCAGCGCGATGGCACTACCCAGCAACAGGTGCTGATAGAGGGGGTTGTCACGGAGGGTCTGCCACAGGGAGCGGCGCAGGCTGAAGGCCAGCAGTACCAGCCAGATCAGGAGGGCGGCGAGTTGTCCTTCACTCATCTTGTCGTCCATTCATGCAGTAGAGTCCGGGCGGCCTTCCCGACCGCCCATAGCAGAGCAGGCTGACGAGTCAGCCTGCTTTTACCATCAATATTTGACGTTGTTGTGGTAGTTGCCGAGGATGCCCTTGACCCGTTCCATGGTCTCCTTGCTGGGGGGCTTGATCCCGCTGAGCTCGTACGGGTCGCCCAGCACATCCCACTTGTGTTTGCCGAGCTCATGGTAGGGGAGCAGTTCCACCTTCTCCACGCTATCGCCCAGCTCGGCGATAAACTGGCCCAGCCCTTCGGCGCTCTCGTCGTCGTCGCTCCAGGTCGGCACCACCACGTAGCGGATCCACATGGTCTTGCCTTTGGCCGCCAGATAGCGGGCAAACTCCAGGGTGTATCTGTTGCTGACGTGGGTCAGTGGAATGTGTTTCTCGTCATTGATCTGTTTGATGTCGAGCAGCACCAGATCGGTCTGGTCGAGCAGCTTGTCCACCTGTTCGTCGAGATGACGGACGAAGCCGTTGGTGTCGAGACAGGTGTGGATCCCTTTCTCTTTGCAGGCGGTAAAGAGTTCGGTAATGAAAGCCGGTTGCAGCATGGCTTCACCGCCGGACGCTGTCACGCCACCGCCGGAGGCATTCATGAAGTGGCGATAGCTGGTGATGTCACTCATCAACTCCGGTACGGTCACTTCGCGGCCACCTTCGGTATCCCAGGTATCGCGGTTGTGGCAGTACTTGCAGCGCATCAGGCAGCCTTGCATGAATACGATAAAGCGTATTCCCGGGCCATCGACAGTGCCGCAGGTTTCGACGGAATGGATCCGGCCAACGGTGCCGTGAGCTCCGGCTGGCTGGCTGATTTCAACGGCAGGGATCCGATTAATGACAGACATAAACAACTCCAACGATTCGAGCAGGCCGTTATTTTATTACATAAACCCCTATTGATCCTACACCTTTAGTCCGGCGCCCGGCTGCCAAGCAGCTGCTCCAGCCCCTTGACGGTGAGCGGCCGACTGGTGAGAAACCCTTGATAATGCTGGCATCCCAGCGCTTTGAGGATGGCCAGCTGCGCCTCCTCTTCCACCCCTTCGGCGGTGACGGTAAAACGGAAGACCTGGGCCAGATCGAGTATCGCCTTGACGATGGCTCTGTCCTGTTCGCTGTGTACCAGGGTCTGAATGAAGCTTCTGTCCAGCTTCACCTCGTCGGCGGGCAGATCCCGCAGATAGGCCAGCGACGAGTAGCCTGTGCCGAAGTCATCGATGGAGATAAGGATGCCGAGCTCCTTGAGCTGGCGCATTCTGGCAATACTCTCCTGCCGATTCTCCAAGACTACCGATTCGGTCACCTCCAGCAGCAGGCGGGAAGGGGGCACACCGGTGTCGCGCAAGATGTACTCCACCTGTTGTACGAAGCCCTGGGTGTGGAACTGGCGAGCGCTGACGTTGACCGACAGATGGGGGATCTGCAGGCCACGGTTGAGCCAGAAGCTGTATTGGGCGCAGGCGGTCTTCATCACCCAGTAGCCGATCTCGAGGATCAGGCTGGTCTCTTCGGCGATGGGGATAAACTCCCCGGGCGGCACCATGGTGCCGTCGCTGCGCTGCCAGCGCAGCAGCGCCTCGATACCCGACAGCGAGCCATTGTCGACCCGGTATTGCGGTTGATAGTGGAGTTGCAGCTCGTGATGACGCAGGGCATCGCGCAGCTCATTGGTGAGGGTCAGCCGGTTTTTCTCGTGCCGGGCCATCGCCTCGGTGAAGAAAACATAGTGGCCCTGACCGGCCCGCTTGGCCATGTGGGTCGCGGTGTCGGCCTGTTGCATCAGAACCAGATGATCGGTCTCGTTGCCGGAGAAGAGGCTGATCCCCACCGAGGCGCTGCAGTGCAGCTTGTGATCACCGATGTCGAACGGGGTGCGAAACAGCCCCATCAGCTCGCGGGCGAAGTGCTCCGCCAGAATTTTGGCGGTGACCTCACCCTGCCCAAGCTGGGTAAAGAGCAGGGCAAACTCGTCCCCCGAGATGCGGGCCTGCACCAGGTTGTCCTGAGGCAGCTCCCTGAAACGCTGCACTACGGCCTGCAGCAATTGATCGCCGCAGGCGTGACCGAGGGAGTCGTTGATCGACTTGAAGTTGTCGAGATCCACCAGTAGCAGGGCACCCCACTGGCCGTTGGGGGCGCTCAGGGTCTGCTGCAAAATCTGGTTGAGGCTGCGCCGGTTGTGCAGGCCGCAGAGGTCGTCGTAGTAGGCGAGCTGCTCGATATGTTTGGCGGCCTCTTTTTCCTGGGTGATGTCGTAGAAGCTGCAGATAAAGTGGCTGAGCTCCCCCCGCTCATCCTTGACCCCGTTCACCATCAAGCGCACCGGAAAGAGGTGGCCATCCTTGTGCAGGCAGCGCTCTTCCCCGAGCCAGAACTCCTGCTCGTTGACGGTGCGGCTGACATCCTCCTTGAGATGATCCCCGTAGTAGGTGGGGCGCAGCTTGCGAATGGAGTGACCGATCACCTCTACCTCGCCAAACCCGGTGATCCGGCTGAAGGAGTGGTTGACCTTGAGGATGATGCCGCTGTGATCCATCACGATCAGCCCATCGTGGGTATTGAAGGCCACTTCGGCCAGCCGCAGGGCGTCGTCGGCGGCGAGGCGCTTGAGCTCGATGGCCGCTCGCTCGTGCTGGCTGCTCAACAGATCCAGCAAATGCTCGGGATCCGCAAGGGGGGTATCGAGCAGCAGGGTGATCTGGCCAATAGGGGCGCCGCTCTGGCCATGGAGCGGAATGCCGATATAGGTGTTGGCATTGAGGGCCAGCAGCCGGGTCGCCTTGGGATAGCGCACAGGCAGATCTTCCACATAGATGGCCTGACCATGCTGGAACAGCTCCTGAGCGGGGCCGGGGTCGAGCTGGATGGGCTTGAGGGTGGAGAAGATCTCCTCGTTGATGACGCAGCGGGGGATGATCCAGAGATCCTGACCGCGGGGCTGAAACTCGCCGATCCAGCCCACCCGGGCGCCGCTGGCGCTCATGGCCCAGCTCACCAGCGTCTTGCAGTAATCGATGCCGGTCTGTTGGTGCAGCTCGGGCGGGAGGGCCAGCTCGGCACGGTGCTCTTCCGGTTGTGGCTGCCAGTGGCCGAGCAGCTGGGCGCTGCTGCGCACCAGTTGCAGCATCTCTTCGCTGAGCGGGGTAGGATCGAGATACTCCAGACTCAGCACCCCGAACAGCTTGTCCTGCTCCAGCAGGGCGCCATCGAGGCGCGAGCGCACACCGGCACTGGTCAGATAGAGGTGGTTGCTCAGCATCGGCTGGTGGGCTGCTTCTGAGAAGCTCAAGGATTTACGGGTGCGCAGGGCGCGGATATAGCGGCTGTCACCGCGAATGGGGTAGAGCGCCTCAATCCCCAGGGTGAAAACCGGGGTGAGCTGCTCGCTGCCGAGATCGCCGTTGGCCTGATAGTGCCAGAGGATGAGCCGATCGGCCCCCAAACTCTCTTTCAGGGCCTCGAGCAGGGGCGCATACTGCTGCTGGCTCGCCATCTGGCTGAGGCGCGGCAGTTGCAATGCCAGATCGGCGATGGGCTCCTGACGAAGGGCCTGCAGACAGATGAGCCAGAAGCCATCCTGCTCGTGGGCGAGGGCGATATGCCACAGCTGGCTGGCAAAGCGCACGGTGATCTTGCCGCCATGACCGTTGGCCAGCAGTTGTTCGATGGGCAGGCGCAGGGCATCGGGCAGCTGGGCAGGCCAGGGGGCGCGCGGCTCGTCGAGCCAGTAGAGCGGGGTTTGCATCACGTCGGTCAGGGCGACCAGCCGTTGACTGCGCAGATCCAGACGGAAAAAGAGCGGCGTCTGGAGGGCAGGAGGAAGATGACTGAGTGCGGTAGACGACATGAACAAACAACATCCTGTTAAGCAACCGTCGGGGTTGCAAGAATACTGCAAAATGGTGTGAAACAAAATTTCATTGAATTCTAAATTAGAAAAGCCTAATTTATTGCCCATTATCATGTTTGAGGAGTCTTGCAGATGAAACGGATCCTGATTATCGGTGGTGTCGCGGGGGGCGCATCAGCGGCGGCTCGCGCTCGTCGTTTGAGTGAAGAGGCAGAGATCGTGATGTTCGAGCGGGGCGAGTTTGTCAGCTTCGCCAACTGTGGTCTGCCCTACCACATCGGGGGCGATATCCCCAATCGGGATGCCTTGCTGCTGCAGACTCCCCAGAGCTTCAAGCGCCGTTTCAACGTCGATGTGCGGGTCTTCCACGATGTGATCGAGATCGACAAGGCGGGTAAGACATTGCTGGTGCGCAACCTGCAAACCGGTGAAGAGCAGCACGAGCATTACGATGTGCTGCTGCTGAGCCCGGGGGCGGCGCCGATCCGTCCTCCCTTCCCTGGCATCGACAGCCCCCATGTCTATACCCTGCGCAACATCCCTGACATGGATCGCATTCTGGCGGCTCTGCACCACGATCAGCCGCGCCACGTCACCGTGGTGGGCGGCGGCTTTATCGGGCTGGAGATGATGGAGGCGCTGCACCAGCGCAAGCTGGAGGTCACCCTGCTGGAGCTGGCCGATCAGGTGATGGCGCCGGTGGACAAGGAGATGGCCAACATGCTCCATGCTCGCATCCGGGAAGAGGGGATCGACCTGCGCCTGCGTACCGGCCTCACCGCCATCGAGAGTCTGGATCTGCCTGCCGAGAAGACCTCCGCCGTGCCGACCGCCAACAGCGGTGGCCTGCGCCTGACCCTCAATGATGGTTCACATCTTGATACCGGTCTGCTGATCCTCGCCATCGGCGTCAAACCGGAAACCCTGCTCGCCGCCAAGGCGGGGCTGGAGCTGGGCCCGCGCGGCGGCATCAAGGTCGATGCCGGCATGCGCACCTCGGATCCCTTTATCTATGCGGTGGGGGATGCGGTCGAAGAGATTGACTTCGTTACCGGCGAAGCTGTGCTGATCCCGCTGGCGGGTCCGGCCAACCGGCAGGGGCGCATCGCCGCCGACAACATGCTGGGCCGCAGCGAAACCTACAAGAAGACCCAGGGCACTGCCATCTGCAAGTTGTTCGATCTGGCGGTGGCCAGCACCGGGCTCAACGAGAAGCGACTGGTGCAGCTGGGGCTGCCGTTCGAGAAGGTCTATGTCCACCCGGGCAGTCATGCCGGTTACTACCCGGGCGCCCATCCGGTCAGCCTCAAGCTGCTGTTTGCCCCGGATGGCAAGATTTACGGCGCCCAGGCCATCGGCAAGGATGGCATCGACAAGCGCATCGACGTGCTGGCGGTGGCCCAGCGTGCCGGTCTCACCGTGTTTGATCTGCAGGATCTGGAGCTCACCTATGCGCCGCCGTTCGGGTCGGCCAAGGATGTGATCAACATGGTGGGCTTTGTGGCGAGCAACCACCTGAAGGGGGACACCCTGCTCTGCCACGTGGCCGAGGTGCAGGCTCGCCACCCGCACCAGCTGGTGGTGGATGTGCGCAATGGCCCCGAGCTCGACAAGCTGGGCCGCATTCCGGGGGCGCTGCATATCCCCCTCGACGAGTTGCGTGGTCGCCTCCATGAGCTGCCCAAGGACAAAGAGCTGCTTATCAGCTGTCAGGTCGGGCTGCGCGGCCATGTCGCCTGCCGCCTGCTGAGCCAGCACGGCTTTAAAGTGAAGAATCTCTCCGGCGGCTTCAAAACCTGGCAGATGGCCACCGCCGAGTAACCGTTTTATTTCTGTGCCTGTTTGCCCCTCTCCCTTGTGCGTGCAAGATGAGGGGCTTTTTGCCTCTGCTGTTCGCCCTTCTTGCATTCCCCCTCGTTGCTGCAATATTTCGACACACTTTTTTTCCTGCACCGGACAAAATTAACGTTTTGTTCAGGGGATGGGTGCTATAACCCCTGCCTCGTTCATGATGAACCGTGTAGTAGGGAGAGTGACATGCTGGATATGCTGATGGCCATTTGGCATCAGGATTTTGACGCCCTGGTTCAGATGCAGGCAGTGCCCCTGCTGATCAGTTGCCTGATGCTGGTGCTGCTGCTGGAGTCCGCATTCGTCTTCATGCCCCTGCCGGGTGACAGTCTGGTGCTGCTGGCCGGCGGGCTGGTGGGCATGGGGGTATTCGGCCCCGAGGTGACTCTCTGCTATCTGCCGCTGGCGGCGGGGCTGGGATCCGTGCTGGCGTACTGGCAGGGGCGGGCCCTGCAGCGCACCCGCTTTATGGAGCATATCGAGCGGATGTTGCCCCCCGACAGCCTGCCCAAGGCGACCCGGCTGCTGAAAAAGTACGGTTTTCTGGCGATGTTCTCCTCCCGCTTTATCCCGTTCGTGCGGGTCTTGACCCCCATGCTGATGGGGATTGGCCGCCTGAGCGTAGTGCGCATGTGCGTGGCCAGCTTTGCCAGTGCCTTTATGTGGGCGCTCACGGTGAGCTTGCTGGGCAAGCTGGCGATGAATACCCCCTTCTTCCTTCATCACAGCGAACTGTTGACCCGGGCGCTGCTCATCACCTCGCTGGTGCTGTTTCTGGCGGCCGTCATGGCCATCCTGTTTCGCTGGTTCAAAGGCGGGGCAAAAAACGAGACCACCCACGACTAGATGACAACCCTTGCCGCACTAAATCAGTGGGCAAGGGGGGTCTCGCGCTGCAGGGGCGCTGAATTGTGCCCATTCGGGTAATGAGCTTTGTGTCGGGTGAGCAGGATGCCTTATCCTGTTTCCTGCCACGCTGCGCTTGCAGCGCTCCAACTCGGGATGGAACCTATGCGCCTCTTCGACTCTCCCTCTGCTTCTCACCGCTCTCACGCTGGAACTGGCGCTCTGCGCCACCGCTGGTCGGCCCTGCTGCTCTCCGGGCTGGCCGGTTTGCTGCTGGCCGGTTGCGGCCCTGACAAGCCCGCCAGCCAAGTACCGACCACAGAATCCACAGCCCAGCAGGAGGCTGGGGCGCCGAGTACAGTGGTGCAGGCCAATGCCCGCCAATATCGCGATGCCCCGGCGCTGGCGCTGGTCTTCTCCGGCCCATTGGCACCCAAGGCAAACTGGCAGAGCTGGCTAGCGGTGAGCGAGGGGGGCAAGCAGGTGCAGGGGGAGTGGATCCTCGCCGACGATGGTCGCACCCTCTATTTTCCGAACGTTCATCCCGATAAAAGCTACGAGGTGAGCCTCAAGGCGGGGCTGGGCCCATCCCCCCAGAGCTGGACTCTCAAGACTCGGCCGCTGGAGGCGGGGGCCTCTTTTACCGCCAGCGGCATGGTATTGCCGCTGCGCGACGAGCTGCGCCTGCCCATCAGCGCGGTCAATGTGGACGAGGTCAATATCGACTTCTTCCGGGTCGATGCCGAGTATCTGCCCCGTTTTCTGGCCGAGTATCGCCCCGGTTCCGGCATGGGCAACTGGGAGCTTGAGCAGATCACCAAGCGGGCCAAGCGGGTGTTCAGCGGCCGCTACGCCCTTGAGCTCGATGCCAACCGGCGCGAGACTCGTCTAGTCAATGTGAAGGAGCCGCAGCTGGCGGAGGCTGGCGTCTATTTTGCGGTGATGTCGCCCCTTGGCAACTACGACTGGCGCAAGGAGACCACCTATTTCGCGGTGAGCGACATGGGGCTCAGTGCCCGTCGTTATCGCGATCAGCTGGAGGTGTTCGTCAGCTCGCTGGCCAGCGCCGACCCGCTCAAGGATGTGCAACTCTCTCTGCTCGACGAGAAGGGCAACCGGCTGCAGGTGCAAAATACCGATCCCCAGGGTCATCGCCGCTTCGATCAGGTGCAGGGGGCCCGCCTGCTGCTGGCCGAGCAGGGCAACCATCTTGCGGTGCTGCGCCTCGACGGGGCGGCGCTCGATCTCTCCACTTTCGATCTCGGCACTCAGCCCTGGCAGGCCCAGCAGCTTTATCTGTTCAGCGGTCGCGACCTCTATCGCCCCGGCGAGCGGCTCGACAGCGAGATCCTGCTCAAGGGGCAGGATGGCCAGCTGTTGCCCGGCATGGCGGTAGAGCTGGAGGTGAAACAGCCGGACGGCCAACTGCTCGAACAAAAGCGGCTGCTGCCGGACAATCTTGGCGCTGCCCACTACGGTTTGCGTCTGCCGGATGATGCACCGCTCGGGCGCTGGACCATCAACCTCAAGACTGCCGCCGGCAGCCGCTTCGAGTGGCCTTTCCTGGTGGAGGAGTTTCTGCCGGAGCGGTTGAAACTGCAGCTCGGCAAGGGGCCGGATGGGGAAGTGCTGACCCCGCAACAGGCGCTTACCCTGCCGCTGCAAGGGGATTACCTCTACGGTGCTCCCGCCAGTGCCACCAAGGCCAAGGCGGAAGTGACGATCAGCCGTGCCATCATGCCCTTTACCCAGTGGCAGGAGTTCACTCTGGGGGATGTGCTGCTGGCCGAACAGGACAAGGAGCCTGAGCCTCTCATTATCACCCTCAATGCGCAGGGGCAGGGGGCTTTTTCGCTTACTGATGAACTCGATGGGGTGCGCGTTCTCGGGCCGCTGGAAGTAGCTTATCGGGTGTCGCTCTCCGAGCCCGGTGGTCGCGCCGTCAATCGCAGCCGCACCCAGTATGGCTGGCCCGCGGGCAGCCAGTGGCCGGCACTCAAGGCTGATTTTGTGGCGGATCGGGTAGAGGGGGGCAAGCCGCTCCCCTTCCAGATCCTCAACCTCGATGACAAGGGGCAGCCGGTGGCGGGGGCGGTGAAGGTGCGCCTTATCAACGAGTACCGCGACTACTACTGGCACTACGCCGATGGGGAGGGGTGGAAGTACGAATTCAACAGCCAGCCCTATCTGGAGCAGGAGCAGACCCTGCAGCTGGATGGCAAGGGGCCGACCCCGCTCACGCTGCTACTGGCGGCGGGCTGGTATCGATTGGAGGTGGAGAACAGTCAGGGCCATCAATCGAGCCTGCGGGTGGAGATCGGCAGTTACGCCTGGGGCGGTGGTGGCGAGCAGGCGCGGCCTGACAAGATTGCCATCACCCTCGACAAGCGCGCCTATCAGGCGGGCGACAAGGCCAAAGTGACGCTGGTAGCCCCGCGCCCCGGCAAGGGGTTGTTGCTGGTGGAAGATGGCGACGGCCTGCGCTGGTGGCAGCGTATCGAGCTCAAGGGGGCCGGTGGCGATGCCAAGGATGCCCGCGGCGAGTTCGAGATCCCGGTCAGCCCCGAGTGGCAGCGTCATGACTTGCATATCTCGGCCCAGATCGCCGCGCCAGACAGCGCCTCCAGACCGGTCAGCAAGCAGCAAGGACAGAGCTTGCGCTCGGTCGGTCTGGTGCCGCTCACCCTGGACCGGGAAGCGCGCCGTCTGCCGCTTACCCTGAGCGCACCTGATAAAGCGGTGCCGCTTACCCGGCTGGAAGTGACCGCGACCTCCACCCCCAACAGTCAGGGCCGCGTGGTGCTGGCGGCGGTGGATCGGGGCGTGCTCAACATCAGCGACTACCAGCCGCTCGACCCGTTCGAGATCTTCTTTGGTCGCAAGCGTTTCTCCCAAGATTTGTTCGACAACTATGGCCAGGTGATCCCGCCGCAGGATGGCAAGCTGGCCCGCCTCAACTACGGCGGCGATCGGGCGCCACTGAAAAAGGGCGGTGCGCTGGAGAGCCGGGTCGAGATTGCCGCGCTCTGGAGCGGCGATGTGAGTTTTGACGAGCAGGGCAAGGCGGTGATCCCGCTCGATCTGCCCAACTTCAACGGCGAGCTGGCACTGATGGCGCTGGCCTGGAACGAACGGCAAGTCGGGGAGGCCGAGCGCGCCGTCAAGGTAGTGGCGCCCTTGGTGGCCGAAATTGGCTGGCCGCGCTTTGGCGCCCGAGGGGATGAGACCCGGGCGCTGGTGCAACTGCGCAACATGAGTGGCGAGGATCAGACCCTCTCCCTTGCCTGGACCCTCAACGGTGGGCTCAAGGCAAACGGCGAGTTGCCCGGCACGCTGTCCCTCAAAAACGGCGAAGAGCAGTGGCTGACCCTGCCGCTCACCGTGACCGGGGCGAGCGGCGTAGCGAGCCTGCAGTTGGCGGCCAGCGGCAAGGATTTTGCCATCAGCCGCGACTGGTCTCTGCCCCTGCGCTCCCCCTGGCCGGCCGAGACTCGCCAACGCTACCAGATGCTGGCCCCCGGCCAGCAGATGAGCTTTGCGCCAGCTGAGCTGGCCGGGCTGGATCGCGCCAATCTGCAGGGGCAGCTCAGCCTCTCCGGCACTCCCCCCTGGGATCCGGCAGCCCAGTGGCAGGCGCTGGCTGACTACCCCTACGCCTGTCTGGAGCAGACCCTGTCCCGTGCCTGGCCTTACTTGCTGACCACTGCGGATGAGCGGGCTGCCTGGAGCAACCCCGCAGAGGGCAAGAACGCGGTGAGCGAGGCGGATGTGCAGCGCGCCCTGCTGCAGCGGCTGCAGCGGTTGCAACTGCCAAGCGGCGGGTTTGGTCTGTGGGATGGTCGCTCCGACGAGGAGCAGTGGCTCACCGCCTATGCCGCCGACTACCTGCTGGCGCGCAAGGAGGCGGGCGACGCAGTGCCGGAGGCCATGCTCAATCAGGCGCTGAACCGGCTGCAAAGTTATCTCACCGACAGTCAGTATGGTGAGCGCTGGAGCAGTGCCCCCGAGCACAGCCGGCTGGCCTATCAGGCCTACAGTGCCTATGTGCTGGCCCGGGTGGGCAAGGCACCGCTCGCTACCCTGCGTCTTATCTGGGAGCAGCAGGCCGATCACGCCCGCTCAGGTTTGCCGCTGCTCCACCTCTCGCTGGCCCTCTCGGCCATGGGGGATGAGCAGAACGCCGCCAAGGCCCTCAGCCGGGCATTGGCGACCGAGCGCGGGGACGACTATCTGGGGGATTACGGTTCACCGCTGCGCGATGAAGCCCTCGAGCTTGCCTTGCTGCGCCAGCACAAGCTGGCTGCGGAGCGCTGGTCGGCCCTCAGTGCCAAGGTGGCCGATACTCTGGCCCACCGTCAGTGGCTCAGCACTCAGGAGCGGCTCGCCCTGCTGCAACTCGCCCGCGTCGATCCGGCCGTCGACTGGCAGGCCAAGGTGACCTCCTCTCTTGGCAGTGGATCCCTGAGCGGTTCGGCCCCGTTGCAGCTGGGGGCCCCCGAGGCGCTGGCCGCGAGCTCCGTCACCAACGAGGGCAAGGGCTCCCTCTATGTGCAGCGCACCCTGATCGGCTACCCCGAGCAGGCTCCTGCCCGGATCAGCAAGGGCATGAGTGTGACCCGCAGCTGGTTCAACAGCGATGGTCAGCCGTTTGATCCCGCCAAGGTGAAGGTCGGCGATCTGGTGGTGGTGCGGCTCAACGTCAGCAGCGGATCGGCGGTGCCCGATGCCCTGCTGGTGGAGATGGTGCCCGCCGGCTTCGAGCTGGAGAACCCGGCTCTTGGCAACAGCATCAAGCTCGAAGAGCTCTCCATTGAGGGGAAACCGGCGTGGCAGAGCGAGTGGAACGACTATCTCAAGCATCAGGAGTTTCGCGATGACCGCTATACGGCGGCGCTGGATCTGAGCGAGGGGAGCAACCAGCAGCTGGTCTACCTGATGCGGGCGGTGACGCCGGGTCGCTATCAGGTGCCGCCGACCCAGGTGGAAGATATGTACCGTCCCGAGCTGCGTGCCGTGGGTGAGGATATCCATGAGGTGAGCATCTCTGAGTAACATTCCCTCCCTTGAGCGGGTTCGCCCGCTCACTTTTTGGCAGCGTGGCTGGCTGAAATTGGGTCGCAGTGGCCGCGCTGGCTGGCGCTGGCTTGGTCGTTTGCCACGCTGGCTGCGTGTCTCGGTGCTGGGCGTTGTAGCACTGCTCCTGTTATTGCTGGCGCTGGATCGCATTTTCCCGCCGCCACCACTCGACCCGGCCTATGCGCGGGTGGTGCTCGACATGAAGGGGCGGCCGCTGCGCGCCTTTGCCGATACCAGCGGCGTGTGGCGTTACCCCGTGACTCTGGAGCAGGTCTCCCCCCGCTATATCGAGGCGCTGCTGGGCTACGAGGATCGCTACTTCTGGCGTCATCCCGGGGTCAATCCGGTGGCCATGGTGCGCGGGGTCTGGCAGTGGCTGCGCTATGGGCGGGCTGTATCGGGCGGCTCGACCCTCACCATGCAGGTGGCGCGTCTTATCGAGCCCTACCACAGGAGCGTGCCCGGCAAGCTGCGCCAGATGGTGCGTGCGCTGCAACTGGAGTGGCACTACGACAAGCGCACCCTGCTCACCGTCTACCTCAATCGGGCGCCGTTTGGCGGTAATCTGGAGGGGGTGCAGGCGGCAAGTTTTGCCTATCTCGGCAAGAGTGCCGCCAAGCTGACCCATGCCGAAGCGGCGCTGCTGGCGGTGCTGCCGCAGGCCCCTAGCCGCAACCGGCCGGACCGGCATCCCGAGCGGGCCCGCACCGCCCGTGACAAGGTGATGCAGCGACTGGTAACGCAGGGTGTCTGGCCCGAACAGGCGTGGCTGGAGGGACGCATCGAGCCGGTGCTGGCCCGCGGTCACTTCACGCCGATGGAGGCGCCGCTGTTTGCCCGCCTTGCCGCTGACAATCAGGCTGGGGCGCTGGTGCACACCACCATCGACGGCGATCTGCAGCGTTGGTTGGAGGGGCGGGTGGCGAGCTATATCGGTCGCTTCCCTGAGCAGACCTCAGCGGCGTTGCTCTTGGTAGATAACAAAACCATGGCGGTGCGCGCCTATGTGGGCAGCGCCGAGTATGGCAATTTGCGCCGCCACGGTTACCTCGACATGGTGCAGGCGATCCGCTCTCCCGGCTCCACCCTCAAGCCCTTCATCTACGGTCTGGCCATGGATGAAGGGTTGGTGCACTCGGCCTCCCTGCTCTCCGATGCACCGAGACTGGGCTCGGAGTACCGCCCCGCCAACTTCTCCGGCGCCTTTCAGGGGCCGGTAACCCTCGCTCAGGCGCTGCAGCAATCCCTCAACGTGCCAGCGGTGCAGGTGCTGGAGGCGCTGGGGCCAGACAAACTTGTCAGCCGCCTCGACAACGCCGGGGTGCGGCTGGCGCTCTCCGACAAGCCCAATTCGGCCATTGCATTGGGGGCGGCAGGCATTCGGCTCGAGCAGTTGGTGGCGCTCTACAGTGCGCTGACCCGTGAGGGGCAGGTGGCAATGCCGGTCTGGCTGGCGGGGCAGCAGGCAGTATCGCGCCCTTTGCTGAGCCCAGGGGCGGCCTGGATCATCTGGCAGATCCTGAGTGTGCAGGGACGGGCGGATCAGCCTTTTGCCAGCGAGGCGACTGGCCGGGTCAACCGGCTGGCCTGGAAGACCGGCACCAGCTATGGCTATCGCGATAGCTGGGCGATGGGGGTCTCTGGTCGCTGGACCATCGGCGTCTGGCTGGGGCGCCCCGACGGCACCCCCATGCCCGGTTTTTACGGCCAGAGTGCGGCAGTGCCGTTGCTGCTCTCGGTCTACTCGCGACTGGCCGACAATAACCCTCTGCCAGCACAGCCCAACACGGTGAGCGAAGCCGAGATCTGTTGGCCGCTGGGGCGCAAGGCGAGCACGACCCTGCCTGAGGCCTGTTTGCAGCGTCAGAGCGCCTGGTTGCTGGAAGGGCGCGATCCCCCTACCTTGCCGGATCCCATGGACTGGCCCTCGCCGCTGCGCCAGGTGGCACTGACCGCCGCGGGCAAGCCGACTCTGACTCGCTGCCTGGATGCGGCGCAATCCGGTTTTCGGGCGCTCTGGCCACTGTCGTTGGAGCCGTGGCGAACACCCGGCGAGCGGCGGCAGGCGCTGCTCGCCAGCGGTTGTGCAGGGGAAGGGCAGAGCGCCGAGCTGCAGGCCCCGATTCGGATAGTGGCGCTGGGGGAGGGCAATCTTATCCGCAGTCAGCGCTATCGGCTGCAGCCCAAAGTGCTGGGCGGTGTCGGCAAGCCGGCCTGGTTTCTCAACGGCCAGCGGCTGCGCTGGGACGGGGATCAGGTGCTGAGCGTGGCGGGGCGCTACCAGTTGGTTGTGGTCGATGCAGCGGGCAACAGCGATCGTATCGAGTTTCGCGTCGTGCATCCTGACAGTGATGCCGGCGCCATCACCCGTTGAGCGTTTTGCCGACAGCCATTGAGGTGAATGTAATTAACTATTTGAAATGCATCAATATTTGATTGGATGAATTAATTTATGAATAATTACGAATTCATTCAAATCCAATCGGGAGTTCTCTTTTGCTGCGTGTTCTGTGTCCCTTGCTGGTGCTGATGAGTGCGGGTTGTGCCACAACCAATCATGGTGATCACCATGTTTATCCTGAACGTACCGGGTTCTATTCACCTTTCGAACCTGCTTCCGAGAGTTTTGTGCGTTGCTATCAGAAACAGTTTGCCTGTACCCCTGCCAATATCCGCCGTGACAGGGCGATGGAGGCGCGCAGGCAGGCGCAAGAGCAGGCCAATCACCGTGGTGATGATTGGTAGGCCGCAGATAACGAGAGGGGTTGGCAGATGCCAACCCCTTTTTCATTCCGCCAATTCAGCCCGGGTGGCGCAGATGGCCGAGCCGGGTGAAGAAGTGCTGGCTCTTGCGCTGGTGAAAGTGGCTCTTCTTGATGGGATGGAAGATAAGGTTGCTTTCGGGGTGGCTCGCCTTTAACTGGTGGAGCATCGCCACGGCAGGCAGGCTGGTGCGGACCAGGGTAGTGAGTGGCATGCTGAGGGTCTCGGGCCCCAGTAGTTGATTGAGCCCCTGCTGAGCCTGCTCAAAGCGAGTCAGGGCCGCCGGGTCTGCATAGCCGCTGCCCAGCATGGCGAGCAGGCTGTCGAGGGCCAGATGAAATTCGGCCAGCTGTTGGCGAAAGCCGCTGCGCCCGCGCAGGGCAATCAGCTCTGCAAACGGAATGTCGGCCAGGTGAGTGGGCACTTGCAACGGGATTTCGAGGTGGAAGCAATCCTGCCCGCCCCGGTTGTGGTAGCGGGATTCGAGCAGGTGGAGCAGCCGGTCGAGATAGTCGTGATCGGTAATGAGCGCCCCGTCATTGGCGAGTGCCCACTCACGGGCGAGACGCATGGAGAGCAGGTTGGCAAAGCGCCGTGCCATTCTGATCCCCCCCTCATCCCGGGTCGCAAAGCCGTGGGTCAGGCAAAAGCCGTGCAGCCGCTCCAGTCCGGCCTGCTCCGGGCAGAAGCAGTCGTGGTTGGCGCCCTGGCGCCAGCGACCAATCAGCTCCTTGTTGCCAAACACCTTGTGGCGTACGAAATCGGGGGCCACCAGGCCGCTGATCTGGCTCTCTAGTTGCGGGGTGATGGCGGCAAAGAAGGCGGCATCGGGCCGCTCGGCCAGCAGATCGGTCTGCTGCTGCAGGGTATCGAGCAGGGTGGTTAGGCCACTTTTTTCACTGACGGTGAAGACGAAGGCGAGCCGCTCCAGATAGAGCAGGGCAAATTTGAGCCAGAGCTCGTCGCGTACCTCCATGCCGGGGTAGTAGATATAGGTCTTCATCGGATCGGTCTGTTGTCAAAAATCTGGCGAGGCGCAGGGTCGGGAATATACGCAAGATTGCGGCCGCGCGGCAAACATTGCGTGGGGGAATGTGAGCAAACGCTCATCCAGTAGGCGCTGGCCACAAAGTTCTGATATAATTCGCGCCCTTAAATCAAGGCCACCCGAGTCAAAACCATGAAGTTCATTATCAAGCTGTTCCCGGAAATCACCATCAAGAGCAAATCAGTTCGCCAGCGCTTCACCAAGATGTTGCAGGGCAACATCCGCAACGTGTTGCGTCGCTTCGACGAAGATGCCCGCGTACGGATGGATTGGGACAAGCTGGTAGTGAGCTCCCGCAACGATCAGTTCCACGCCCAGTATCTCGAGACCTTGGCCTGTATCCCGGGCATTCAGTACTTCCTCGAAGTGCAACTGAGCAACTTTACCGACCTACACGATATCTTCGAGCAGACTCGCGCCGTCTGGGGTGAGCGCCTGAAAGGCAAAACTTTCTGCGTGCGTGCCCGTCGTGTCGGCAAACATGACTTCAGCTCGCTGGAGCTGGAGCGCTATGTAGGCGGTGGCCTCAATCAGCATTGCGAAACCGCCGGTGTGCGTCTGAAAAAGCCGGACATCCAGATCAATCTGGAAGTGGAAAATGACGAGCTCTACATCATCAGTGCGGTACACCACGGTATGGGCGGCTTCCCGATGGCCACCCAGGAAGATGTGCTGAGCCTGCTTTCCGGTGGTTTCGACTCCGGTGTCGCCTCCTACCAGTTCATCAAGCGCGGTTGCCGCGTCCACTACTGCTTCTTCAATCTGGGGGGCGCGGCCCACGAGATCGGGGTGAAGCAGGTCGCCTATTACCTGTGGAACAAGTTTGGCGCCTCCCACAAGGTGCGCTTCACCGCCATCGACTTTGAGCCCGTGGTCGCCGAAATCCTCGAGAAGGTCGACAACGGCCAGATGGGCGTGGTGCTCAAGCGGATGATGATGCGTGCCGCCGGTCAGGTTGCCGACTACTTCCAGATCCCGGCGCTGGTCACCGGCGAGTGCGTGGGCCAGGTCTCCAGCCAGACTCTCACCAACTTGAACGTGATCGACCGGGTGACCGACAAGGTGATCCTGCGCCCGCTAATCACCTGGGATAAGCCGGATATCATCAGCGAAGCGCGCCGCATCGGTACCCTGGAGTTTGCCGAGACCATGCCGGAGTATTGCGGCGTTATCTCCAAGAAGCCGACCGTGAAAGCCGAGCTCTCCCGCATTGAAGCGGAAGAGGCCAACTTCGACTTCTCCATTCTGGACAAGGTGGTCTCCGAGGCCCGTTACCTCGATATCCGCCGCATCGGTGAAGAGACTGCCGCTGAAGTGCAAGAGGTGGAAACGACTCAGGTGCTGGGAGCTGACGAGGTGATCCTGGATATCCGCTCTGCCGACGAACACGACGAGAAGCCGCTGGTGGTGGAAGATCGTGAAGTGCTGCACATCCCCTTCTTCAAGCTGGCCACCGCCTTTGGCGATCTGCCCAAAGAGAAGACCTATCTGCTCTACTGCGATCGCGGCGTGATGAGCAAGCTGCAGGCGCTCTATCTGAAAGAGAAGGGTTTTGACAACGTCAAGGTGTACCGCCCGTAAGCGTGGTTTGCACTGCCCACAAAAAATCCGGCCAATGTGCCGGATTTTTTATTTCACTGAGTGAGTCATGACCATCAGGGGCAGGGGACCGGGGTGAAGGAGTCTTGCCCCTGGCAACGCCAGCCCATTTCCGCCTCCCGCATCTGCCACAGGTTGTCGCTGCGATAGAGAGTCAGGATGTAGATCATGTCACTCTTGCTGCCATCGAGGGCCACCGAGAGCACCAGATCATTATCCAGCTGCTGGGCATGAATGCGACTGGGTATGTCGCCATGCCCCACAAATCGCAGTGCCACCTCACGGTAGTCATTGACCCAGCGTTGTTGTTGATCACTGGCTTGACGTATCTGCTGGTTGAACTGCTGCACCGGCGCCGAGGCCAGTCGACCAAACACCACTTGAGCTTCGGCGTGGGCTGCCGTCACGTTCGCCAGGAGGAGTGTGGTAAGCATACCGATTTTGCGCATGAGAAGTTCCGGCTAACAACGACTGCTTCTATGACAACAGAAAAGCCTATTTGGTTCAACGCGCGGCCCACAGCGACATGATGGCGCTGTGGGCCTGCTCTCAATTGCGTTGCAGCGAGAAGGTGGGCAGCGACAGATGCCAGTAGATAGCGGCGACCCGCAGGCCAAACACGGCCGTCATGCAGATGAGCATGGCCGTTACCCTGTCCATGTTCGCCTCCAGCGCCAGGGTATAGAGAATGCCGCCGAGGATACAGGCGGTGGCATAGATCTCTTTTTGCAGCACCATGGGCACTTCTCGCGCAAGTACATCGCGGATCATGCCGCCGGCTACGCCGGTCATGGTACCCATGATCACGGCGATCAGCCCCGGGGTGCCGAAGTTGAGGGCCTTCTGGGCACCGATCACGGTAAAGAGGGCCAGCCCGAAGGCATCCGCCACCGGCAGCACATACCAGGGCATCCTGCGGGGCAGCTTGACCATCCACATACCGATCAGCGCCGTCGCGATGACGACCCAGATATAGAGGGGATCGCGCACCCAGAACACGGGGGTGGCGCCCAGGATCATGTCACGGATGGTGCCGCCGCCGATGGCAGTCACTGCCGCCAAAACCATGACGCCAAACCCGTCCATTCTGAGCCGGCCAGCCACCAATACCCCTGAAAACGCGAATACCGCAGTACCAAACATGTCGCTGATGTAAACAATCTGCTCAACCAGTGTCTGCATGGAGAACAACTCACGCCAAATTGTTGATGGGGCCGCGATTTTAGGGGCTGGCGAGCCCAATCGCCAACTGTGCTCGATAAAATTGCGAGTCGAGACGGACTTTTTCTCACTGCATGGACCGGGTGAGTCTCGAGTGTGCCCGCTTGCCCCGTCGTTCGCGGGGTTCGGGCGGTTGCCCCTGTTGTCTGTTTTGGCCCGATTTTTTCCTTAAGTTTCCCCCTGACCCGCCGATATATAAGGTAAGCGGCGTTAATGCGATGAAGCGTTGAAAAAAATGCTAAAGACATCCAAAAACGAGCCGTTAAATAAGACGCATCGGGCACAGAAAATAATAAAGCCTGAGCAAATAGAAGAGTAAATTTAATAGCTTAGGAGAATAGTCATGGCCATGTTTATCAACACTAACGTATCCTCGCTGAATGCTCAGCGTAATTTGACCAATGCGAACAAGTCGCTCGATTCCTCTTATACCAGATTGGCTTCCGGTCTGCGTATTAATAGCGCCAAAGATGATGCTGCTGGTCTGCAAATATCTAACCGTTTGACCTCCCAGGTCAATGGTCTGGATCAGGGTAACCGTAACGCTAATGATGGTATCTCGGTTGCCCAGACTGCCGAAGGGGCGATGGATGAAGTCACCGGTATGTTGCAGCGTATGCGCACCCTGGCCCAGCAATCGGCCAACGGATCAAACAACTCGGACGATCGCACGGCCCTTCAGCAGGAGTACGACCAATTAAAGACCGAAATCAACCGTATCGCCAATGACACCACATTTGGTGGTCAGAAGCTGCTCGATGGTAAATATACTGGCTCCTTCCAAGTGGGTGCCAATGCCGCCCAGACCATCACCTTCAAGATGACGTCGGCCTTTACCATTAGCGGTATTGCCAGTGCAACCAAGGGAAGTGCCAAAATTGTGGCGGCTTCCGCTGGCGCCAAAGAGCCATATAAGGTCAGTACAGCAGGCACTGCGCTCGGTGCGAGCACAGTGAAGAGTATCAGTGCGGCGAGCACCGCCCAATTGTCGATGGCCAACCTTGACTATATGATCAAGGCCGTTGATAGCAAGCGTGCCGAGTTGGGTGCGGTACAGAACCGCTTTGACTCCACCATTCGCAACCAGTCCAACGTATCGGAAAACGTCAGCGCAGCCCGCTCGCGGATCCGTGATGCCGATTTTGCGGTAGAAACGGCTAACATGACCAAACAGAACATTCTGCAACAGGCAGCATCCAGCATCTTGTCGCAGTCCAACCAACGTCCGCAGTCTGCTCTGTCACTGTTACAGGGCTAATAAAAGAAAACAGGGCGGTTGTTCAGGCCGCCCTGGTCAAGAGATGGAACAAAGGGGTGTTCGGGTCGCACTCTGTTCTATCGGGAGAGATATAATCTCTACTAGTAATGCCAAGTGTTGTCCAGCTGTTCAGTTCTGTCACGCTTGGTCATATTCTCCTGAGCATATGCTCATCTTTAGGCCGGTTTACCGGCCTCTTTTTATTGTGTCGCCAAATTGACGTCACCCTGTCAGTTTAAAGCATGAACCATGCCAATACATTCCATTCCGTAAAATCAGGCCTCGTCTGATGTTGGCTGCTCGGCAATGTCGTTCAGTCTCCTTGCCCTATTGCCGCCTACCGGAGAAAACTTGCCGCTTTAGGCAACAATTTTCCTAAAGCTTGTCTCTGCGCTGCCGTTAAATAAAGTGAAGCAATCGAGGGGTGTTCGGAATCCAACGTTTGCACTACTGCGGGTGACCTGTTCGTTCAAACAGACACCCGCCTGAAGAGACAGGCATGTTCAACCTGTTCTTCAAACGGTGGGACGTCGTGTGGTTTGGACGACGCAACCTGCAGTCGCATGTTCTTCGGGAGAATTTATTATGGCCATGTACATTAACACCAATACATCATCACTGAACGCTCAGCGTAACTTGATGAATACCAACAAATCGTTGGATAGTTCTTATACTCGTTTGGCATCTGGCTTACGCATCAACAGTGCGAAAGATGATGCTGCCGGTTTGCAGATTTCCAACCGTTTAACTTCCCAGATTAATGGTCTTGATCAGGGCAACCGTAATGCCAACGATGGTATCTCGGTTGCGCAGACGGCCGAAGGGGCGATGGACGAAGTCTCTGGCATGTTGCAGCGCATGCGCACCCTGGCTCAGCAGTCTGCTAACGGCTCTAATAACTCTGATGACCGTACCGCTCTGCAGCAGGAATACGACCAGTTGAAGACCGAAATAAACCGAATCTCCAGCGACACTACGTTTGGTGGTCAGAAGCTGCTCGATGGTAAATACACCGGTTCCTTCCAGGTGGGTGCCAGTGCTTCCCAGACCATCACCTTCAAGATGACATCGGCCTTTACCATCAGTGGTATTGCCAGTGTGACTAAGGGAAGCGCCAAAATTGTGGCCACTTCTGCCGGCTCCAAAGAGCCCTATAAGGTCAGTACCGCAGCTACTGCACTCGGCGCAAGCACAGTGAAGAGTATCACTGCGGCGAGCACGGCTCAGCTATCGATGGCCAACCTTGACTATATGATCAAGGCAGTGGACAGCAAGCGCGCCGAGCTGGGTGCGGTACAGAACCGTTTTGACTCCACTATTCGCAACCAGTCCAATGTGGGCGAGAACCTGAGTGCCGCCCGTTCTCGTGTTCGTGATGCGGATTTTGCCGTCGAAACTGCCAACATGACCAAGCAAAATATCCTGCAACAGGCTGCATCCAGTATCTTGGCCCAAGCCAACCAGAGACCTCAATCAGCCTTATCCCTGCTGGGTTAAGAGTGAGCAAAGAGATAAGAGAGGAGGGGCAATATGGCAAGTGAAATTGGAAACCCGTCATCGGTCACTCCTTCTTCTCTTCAGTCCAATAGCAAGAGCGGCCAGCAGGCCGCTCCTTTGCTTTCTGGTGTGCCCGAAGAGCAGCAGGTGACAGCGGGAGCCTCGATCCGAGATGGAGACAGAGTGGATCATGCAAGTCATCGACCCAACCAGCCCCCCATCGATGTGGAAAATGAGGTACAAAAATTGCAGGAATTCAGCCAATTACAAGGATGGACAGTTAGCTTTAGTGTAGAGCGGGACTTGGATAAAGTGGTTATTAGAGTTATGGATGCGGACACGCGTGCTGTGATCCGCCAGATCCCGAGTGAAGAGCTGCTTTCCATCAGTAAACGTCTTCAGACATTGCGTGAGACCGACGGTAGTTCGGGCTCTCGTAGTGGACTATTGCTGGATAACCAAATCTGAGTGTAGTGGGAGGAGGGAAATCAATATGGCGAGTATTACTTCGGCCGGCGCAGCTTCCGGAATCGATTTGGAATCGATCATCTCAACCAGTGTCGCGGCCAAAAAGGCCCAGTTGGAGCAGCCACTAATCAAAAAAGAGACGTTCGCCAAAGTCTCTTTGTCTGGGGTTGGGCAGCTTAAGTCAGCGATCGCCTCTTATGTGACCACGCTCAAAGGGATGACAAAGAGTGATGCTTTTAACAAACGCATGATTTCTGTCACCCAAGATAAGGATAACCCTGTACTGAAGGTGGAGAGCAAGACGGGGACATCAAATGGACAATACAATATAACAGTCAATAAATTGGCTACGACCAGCAAGTTTGCAGCGGTTTTTAACACCGCGACAGATCCACTGGTGACTCAAGACGGTACTTTGACGTTCAGTGCCGGTACAAAAACGTTCTCGGTTGACGTCAAAGCCGGTGACAATCTGGAGAATATTCGAAAGCGCATTAATAATGATGGTGACAATTTCGGCTTGAGTGCCAACGTCATCAAAACTTCAGATGGCAAGGTGAAACTCATCATGGATTCCGGTATCAGTGGTGACGGCAAAGATATGACGATAAGCGGGTCGACAGGGGAGTTGTCGAGTTTTGCATCCTCTCTCACTGCTGGCAAAAACCAGTCAGCAGGCAGTGCCGAAATCGATGTCGATGGTAACAAACTCACCAGCGATACGAATACGTTTGATGATACCATCATGGGGTTAAAGATCACGGTTCTGCGCACATCGGACAAGGACACCTCCAACAACCTCAAGCCAAACAAGGTGGATATATCCACAGACAAGGATGGGATTAAAACTATTCTCAAAAGTTTTATTGATGGCTATAACGCGCTGGTCAGCAAATCTAACGAGTTGGGCAAACGCAACACTGTCGTGTCGGGTGTACAGAAAGATGATGGCGGTGCTCTGGCCGGAGACTCTATGCCGCGTACAGTCGTCAATCTCATGAGCAGTACAATAACGGAAAAATCAAGAGCTTCCAGTGAGCTGTCAACCATTTTTCAGATGGGTGTCAAGATGGACAAAGATGGAGTACTGTCGCTTGATGACACAAAATTTAATGATGCACTAAGCAAAAATTATGAACAAGTGGTGGCGTTGTTTAGTGGTGATGACGGTTTAGCAAATAAATTGGCTGGACAATTGGATGTTTATTCAAAAAGCGGCGGGCTTCTCTCCAAAAGGGAGGACGGGTTGAACTCGCAGTTGCGTGAAGTTTCTCGTAAGAAAGCCGATACCACCACTCAGATGGCTAAGTATGAAGAAGCATTGCGAATTCGCTATGGTAGTCTGGATACTTTGCTGGCAAAGCTGAACAAATCAGCCTCTTATCTCAATATGCTGAATACTAAATAGGGAATAAATAACTTCCTTTGATTAGTCAAGATGGAATGAACACATGTATAAGAAAAGCCTTAAAGCCTATACCACGATGAATTTGCAAGCGGAACTGGCCGTCGCCGATCCACATAGGGTGATCCAGTTAATGATGCAAGTGTGTCTTGAGCGTTTAGCACAGGCAAAAGGGTCGATAGAGAGACGTGATTTTGAAGGGAAATCTATAGCAATCTCCAAATCTATGGCCATTATCAATGGTTTGCAAGACTCTTTGGATATGAGCTATGGCGAAGTTCCAGAACAACTTGCTATGTTGTACGACTACATGAAAGAGCGCCTTCTGGATGCAAGTAAAGATATGGACGTAGCGGCGATCGATGAGGTGGCCAAGTTGATGATTACTGTCAAGTCAGGTTGGGACAGTATTCCATTTGAAGAAAAAAGTGCTGCGCTATCAAAGATGAAAGGCTCATAATGTCAATTCAATATCTGATAGAATTAACCTCAGCTATTCGTGATGCTCTTGTAAGGGATGATTTTTTTGAGGCAGATGCACTCATGGACGTTCGTTTGAACTTTTTGATGGAAAGTGATCTCAATCTCATGAAATTACAGTCATCATCGACCGATATGGCGTTACTTTATGAAGAAGAGTCACGACTCAGAACAACCCTTAATACATATCATCAAGAAACCAAGGCTGAGCTACTGTCTTTAATGACAGTGAGCAAGGTAAGAATGACATACGACTCCAGGAAGCAGAGTGATGAGTGATAAGCATTTAATTGAAGCGGAAAATGAGCTTTCCAGACTGGCTATGCAAAGTGAGCAGGAAAAAGCTATGTTTGTCACTCTTCCGGCGCGTTTTAATGAAAACATGACTGCTTTTGAAATGTTTTTCCCTCATCTCCATGCTGAGTTAAAAGATTATGTGCCAATGCGTCCCTTCCGCTTTTTTTGTAATGAAAATGGCGAGCCAAATTTACTTTGGACAGATAGCAACGAGGCTTTGTATGGTGACTCACCCTATGAGTTGGCCAAAGCCCAAGTTGAGAGTGTCTTATCACAAAGCACTCTTGGTGTAATGAATTTAAAAACCAGTGAAAATTATTTTAATCAAATTCATGATGAGTATCTGAACAAAGTAATTGATTTGTTTAATGAACGCCGAGATTCATTGAGTCTAAATAACAACCTTCCTGTTTCGATCCCTATGATGCTGATGTTTGGTGTCGGTCTTGGTTATCAATTGGGTTATCTTTACGAAAAACATAAAATAAAAAATTTATTTATTGTTGAACCTGATACAGACTTATTTTATGCTTCTCTTTTTACTTTCGACTGGGCTCCATTATTGCAATATCTTGATGACAATAACCTTGGCGTTCATATTTTTGTGGGTAGTGATGAAGATAATATAGTTGAGGATTTAAACACGGCAATTAATAAGAGGGGGGCATTTTGGGCAACCAGCGTATGTTCATTTTGGCATTATCCATCAGATAGGATTTCGAGCGTCATTAAAAAGGTTGAAAAAAAATTCCACCTTACAAGGCTGGGGTGGGGGTTCTTTGATGACAATATATTAGCGTTTTCGCATAGTTATGCCAACATTAAAAACAAAGTGCCTTTTTTACATGCTAATAAAAAGGTTGTCGATGATGAAGCACAACATCCAGTTTTTATTGTTGGGAATGGACCTTCTCTCGATAAGTCGATACCGTTTATTGTTGAACATCAACAAAAAGCAATAATTATCGCATGCGGAAGTAGTGTTAGCGCCTTGTACAAGGCCGGGATAAAACCTGATATATTAGTCGCCGTAGAAAGAACAAAGAGTACAGCTGATTTTTTGGCTACTATGAATGCGCCTGATTATTTAAGAGACATTCTATTTTTGGGTGCTGATGTACTGCATCCTGATTGCTTTTCATATTTTGAACAGTCGGCAATAGGATTTAAGCCTTGTGAACCGATGCATATATTGCTTTCCACCATTGGATTGATTGATGATATCGCTTTTTTATCCTGTGTGAATCCTTATGTTGGCAATACAGGGTTGAGTTATGCGGTAACATTGGGCTTTAAAAAACTCTATATGTTTGGTATTGATAACGGCTATCGCTCGAAAGAACATCATCATTCTAGGTTGAGTTCTTATTTTGATGAGAATGGAAATGTGATTGACAAGCTTAAGGATGCGGTCACTTCATCAGGAGAGTTACTTGTTCCTGGGAATTTTGGTGGCGAAGTAATTTCCAATCCAATATTTAGTCTGGCTATCAAGCAAATGGAAACGTTGCTGTGTATGGCTAAAGATGTTTGTTGTTATAATATTACGGATGGGGCGAAAGTAGAAGGTGCAATACCGTTAACCTTGGATGACATTTATATAAAAGAGCCTTCATGTAGTAAAGATAATATTGTTGCTCATATTAGACATGATTTTTTTACCCCGTTAAGTATTGGTGATGCTGAGTTGGGTCAATACATGGGGTTTGAAGTTTTTAATAAATTGATTGACTTGATGGTAGGGGAATGGGAAAAAGTAACCATTAGCCATGATGACATCATTGAATTGATGCAAAGGCAATATAACTATTTATTGTACATCATGACGACCAGCGAGAGGCACCTACAGCGAGTACTCGAAGGGTCAATGAACTATTTCTTTTTTGTGATGCTTAATGCGATTCACTCTATTGATTTAGACCAAGAAAATGAAGCTGATCGCGTCTTTGTGAGCGAAATGATAAACGTGTATATTGATTTTTTGCTGAAAACTAAAGAAAAGTACAAATATGCACTTTGCTCTAGTGATGAGTCATATTATGAGTTATTGAATCATTTTAGAAAAAATTAACTGTACAGATCTAGTTATCACCTGACACCGGCCTCAAACCGGTGTCTTGGTTATGCTACTTTAGTGCGCACTTCCTTCGGTATCAATTTCAGTTTAGTGGGGCGTTGTTTCCCAAATCAGCCATCAGGTCACAACTTCCCCAGCCCCAAGTGACCGTTACACTCGGGGCTTTCTGACAGGCAGACCAAGGGTGTTCAATTTGTTGATTGCACCAACATACGCCATCACTTCCCCGACCTGACCGTTGTATATTCGCAGACTGATTTTGCCCGTCATCAACTGCTTGAACCGATACATCGCAGTTTCCGCCAGCGAGCGCCGGTGATATCCCGACATCTTCTTCCAGTGCGCCAGCCCTTCCTTGCGCATCACCAGCACCGCCTCATTTCTCGGATGTCCCTTTTCCCATAACCCCGCGTTCTTGCGAGGCGGGATACAGGCTGTCGACCCTTTGCGCGAGATTAGCTGATGGCTGGCTTTGCTGTCATAGGCACCATCCGCATAAACACGTCCCAGCTTGCGCCGCAAAGGGTTGAGCAAGGTCGGCAACACCTCGGCATCATGGACATTTTCCAGCGAGACTTCCGCCGCCACGATATCGTGAGTGGCTGGGTCTACCGCCAGATGCAACTTGCGCCAGATTCGCCGTTTCTCAGCGCCGTGTTTTCTGACCTTCCACTCGCCTTCCCCAAATACCTTGAGGCCAGTTGAGTCGATAACTGAATCGCCCCTGGTTTTCTAGACCCGTCATTCCGCACCTGATTTTGCTATTTTCAGTGCTTGACGGCGATCGGCCGTTCTGATCTATTACTCTCTTTTGC